>CAZJXY010000547.1:0-2674 GCA_964549925.1 uncultured Bdellovibrionales bacterium
TCAGCGGTGATTGTACAAGTTGCGTAATCTCCCTGATTAATCTCTTCAGCAGGACGGGCCGTTTCTGCGATCAAGTATGAGAGCATAGAAGAGCGCTGCGAGAGTAAATCTGAGCTCACTCGTTCTTTTTGCGCAGCATTTAGATCGGTTCTCCCTTCTAGCTCTTTAATAAGATTAGCTCTGATAACCTGATCATCGGTTGTCGCAATCTGATACAGGCTATCTAGTAATCTTTCCCCCTTTGCTCCGGAGAGTAAGGCCGGAACTCCACCAACTGTGCGGGTGAGAAGAATCTGCAGATTCTCTTGATCCTCGGCGGACAAATTGCCGATGTTGATAATTTGACTTAGCTTTTCGCGATCGGACTTACTGAGCGTTGCCAATCCAGCACCAGGATCCGCTGCTACAGATGATCCCGACACTGATGTGTGTGAAGGTCTCTCTCCGGATCGTGGGTCAACCCCCATCTCCGAGAGAACATCTTCAAGTGCCTCTACAACTTTGGCGGTTGCGCCAGAAAGTGCGGATTTGATCTCCCCCAATCCAAATAGTGACGAAGTCGGTTCCGATTCAACTGGTGGCATGAAAAACCTAACTGCTTAAAAACCGGGCCTTTCCCGTCTCAAAAGCACCTGTCCTGACAAAAGTCCCCTCTAGAATCTGTTATGGGGACCTCGAGTCATTTCGTGCCTATTCGCCAATTTATCTGAAATTATTGGCCTTTTCGCCGCAGAAGGCGGTTTTCACTGACCTGGATTTCTAATGCAACGCTCAATAATTTCAAGAGCATAACTACTATTGGTTGGTTTATTTGGTTGGGGATCTATGGTCGGTCAAATCCGTAAAAGAAATACATCTGAGTCTGGTGTCACTATGGTCGAGTACACCTTAATACTTGCAGCATTCGTCGCTTCAATTTTTGCTGTAAAGCCACAAATGTTAATGGGAATCCAAGAGCTAGACCGTGCCGGATGCACTGCCGCGCTGCATAGCTATCCACACGCACTTATAACTACCTCATCAAGCACAGTGGTGCCTTGCACTACTCCTTAGTTCGCGATCCGCTTTAACTCAATGTTGTAATTGCTACGGGTTATTGCGGTTCACCACTTGCGAATACCACCTACTTAGATATAAAAATTCCTCCATCAAGATAAGTTTTGTCGGGGTGTTCTTTGATATGGTCTCTGCGGAAACGGAAAAAGAGCTCGCTCTTGTTCTATTAATTAAAGCGATATTTGATCAGCTCGATGAAATTTCAAGTCTGAAGGCTCAAGGGTATAGCGCCGCCATTAGTTCCCAGATCCTTGGTGAAATGAGCTCTGTGCTCAAGGATCTTCCACTAGAAGACCTAGAGCTTTATCACCAACTTCTGCTAAAGCTGACTGCCCAGAGAGAACCCTCAGATAAGCCTAAATTCTCCCCTCAATACGCCGAGTACGTTGCACCATCTAAGCGAAAGCTAATCGAAAGGGTACGCTCATCGCTTTCCTTAGAGGCCGCGTAATCGTACTATCCCCTAATGGATGATTCAAATTCTACCGTTGTGATCGGAGCCGGAATATCAGGACTGGCATGCGCATTCGAACTAGTTAAGCGCGGAATACATCCTATCATCTGCGACCACGGGCCAATCGGGGGGGTTATAAAGAGTTCAATCAAGGACGGCTATACTCTAGAGCATGGCCCGAACGTGTTTCTTGCTAAGGAACCGTTGATGGAGATGATCGATGGCCTTGGGCTAACTAAGCAGGTCATCTCTCCCAGTGTTGCTAATTATGCACAGTTGGTCTGGTTCAATGGTCATCCTACTGCTGTGCCGAAGGGCCCTCTAGACTTAATCAAAACACCACTAATAGAAACCAAATATAAAGCTCTTCTCCCTCTGAACTTACTAAACTCCAATCTGTTGGTCGGGCTCTCCAGTCCGGTTTCTGTGGCTGATCTATTTTCGAAAATTATCGGACGATGGGGTGTGGAGCACCTCCTAAACCCGGCACTTCGAGGGATTGTCGGGGGAGATCCGAAGGATCTCAGCGCCGAAGCGATGTTTCCAAACCTTTGGGAGAGTTTAGTAAAGCGGCAATCAATTTTTAAGTATCTACGAACTAAAGCAAAAGGCCCGAAAAAGCGTATCTTTGTACTCAAAAACGGGATGCAATCTCTAACTCTGAGCTTAGAAAAGTTCTTAGCAGGCAAAGCTACTTTCACTCGCGCTAACGCCGTGTCACTCGAGCGGGAGGGAGAGGAGTTCAGAATCCGGCTGAGTGATCAGAGCGTGATTGGCTCAAATAAGGTATTTGTCACTACCAGCGGCTCGGCCACCGCTCAATTTCTCGAACCACTGCATCCGAGTTTAGCAAAAGAGCTTCGTGCTCTTAAATACGCAAACTTAACCGTATTACATCTTTCTGCTCCACTTTCTGATAAGATTCCTTCCAACTCGTTTGGCATCCTATTTCCGAGCATTGCGGAGACGCCAATCATGGGGGTGATGTTTAATTCAATTCTCTTCCCCCATATTGCTCCAAAAGATAAAGCGCTGCTGACTGTTTGTGTAGACGGAGCACACTTTAACTTTAATGACGAGGGCTCGCTTGGAGAGAGAATCCAAGCGGAAGTACGTAAATTGTTAGGAATATCCTCTGAAGCGGTTCTTTCGATTCAAAAGTGG
>CAZJXY010000548.1:0-2674 GCA_964549925.1 uncultured Bdellovibrionales bacterium
AATGGGAGGAGAAATTTGAAAAGCAATGCCGAAAGTATCGGGCCCAAGGGAAATTTTGTTCTCCGAACATCGAATTTCAGATAAATGCTGACCCTAATGATCCTAGTTACTCTGAGTTGCACGGTATGGAGCAGACCAGTGCTCCCCAAGCTTGGGATACTACCACTGGTTCGGATACCGTTGTGGCAGCAGTGATCGATACAGGAGTTGACTATACGCACCCAGATTTAAGCGCCAACATCTGGACAAACCCGGACGAAATCGCTGGAGATAACATTGATAACGATGGAAATGGTTACATCGATGACGTGCACGGCTATGACTTTGCCAATGATGACGGCGATCCGATGGATGATAATAGTCACGGAACTCACGTTGCCGGCACAATCGGGGCGAGAGGAAATAATGGTGTCGGCGTCGTCGGAGTCAATTGGAATGTTAAAATCATGGCGATTAAATTTCTAAATGCCAATGGCTCCGGTTACCTTAGTGATGCCGTTTCGGCACTTGATTACGCGCTCTCCCAACAGCAAAACGGGGTAAATTTAAAGGTGGTGAATAACTCCTGGGGAGTTAGCGGAACATGTGCTTCGGCTTTACAATCGGCAATTCAGGCTCTAATTAACGCCGGCGTTGTGGTTGTTTCGGCTGCTGGAAATTCGGCTAGTAGCTCTGCTCACTGTCCTTCGATTGATTCGAGTCTATCGGTTGCAGCAGTCGATAAGGACGGCAATTTAGCCAGCTTCTCAAATTACAACTCCACAACCGTGGATTTGGGTGCGCCGGGAGTGTCAATTTTGAGCACCACACCCGGAGGGGAGTATCAATCATATTCAGGCACCTCTATGGCGTCACCTCATGTGGCTGGAGCAGTGGCACTACTGGCTGCGCAATATCCAAGCTACTCGGGCAACCAGCTAGTCTCTGCGATTATGAATAATTTAACCAGCATGAATTCCCTGACTGGATTAACACTAGGCGCCGGAATATTGAATATAGCAAAGGCTATTAGCTTTGGTGAAGATACAGGTGATCTTGAATCCCTATTTGGAATAGAAAAAGCACCAAGAAAAATAATTCCAGGTAAGAGGAGTTCCTTCACCCTAAAGAATGCGAATAATGGGGATACCGCTGAAGTTATATCGCTTGATGTTACACTTGATGATTATCAGTGCGCGAGTTTGGGGAGCATCGCGGTCGCGAGCGGAGTTGATACAGCTATAATTTCACTAAGGATGAGATCGCAGGCGGTTCAGAGTATTAGATTGTCAGTCCATGATGGAGCATCAGACTCTGTCTCAGTAAGTGTTCGAGGAGCAAAATCATTACGTACAGAGGCTTTAAGTGACCTTAATTATTCAAGAATATGTTCAGGGATTGAGCGCTCCTTAATTTTACGGTCGGTCCAATATCGCTAAATCCTTTGAGAAAAAAGGGCTAAAGTTTTTAGCCACCGTTCGTAACAGATCCCCCAAAACCACCCGACTCTGACTCATGTGTAGTTAAACCGTTTCCAATGGATGGAAGCGTGAAACGCCAGGGTAGGTAGTATGTGTGTAGTTGTACGCTCTAGATCTATTTGCTCGATCATAACGATCGAAGCGTTAATCAAAGTAGCAAGTATCTTACTAGTGATCAGCACCTCCGCATTTGCTGAGGGTCTAAGAGTATACAAGGATTCCTATATAATCGACTTTGATTCATCCTCCTCACTCGATGCAAACTCGAGCAACTCAGGCGCAAGAATTCACGCGCAGGGTTTAGAATTAAAAGGTGAAACTTCTAGGGCAAAGCTTGTAAGAAAGCAGCGGTCGGGTTTGGCAGTGCAGTCAAACCCATCGGGTGAAGAGATTGAAGAGTATGATTCAAAAAAGGTTTCTGAATTTTGCTCAAAATTAGAAGGGGTAAGATACTGCGAACCTAATTACGTTATACAAGTTGAAGCCACACCGAGCGACACAAGCTTCTCGCAGCTGTGGGGGATGAAAAGCGCCGGCGGCGGACTTGATGCTCAGGGAGCCTGGGATATTTATACTGGATCCAGTCAAGTTATCGTGGCTATCGTTGATACAGGGATAGATTACAACCATCCAGATCTCTCAGCTAATATGTGGCGAAATCCTGGGGAAATAGCGGGAAACGGCATTGATGATGACCAAAATGGGGTGATCGATGACGTTTACGGCTACAATGCGGTAGCGAATAACGGTGATCCGATGGACTATAACGGTCACGGAACACACGTTGCCGGTACGATCGGGGCAGTTGGAAATAACGGCGTGGGAGTCGCAGGGGTAAATTGGAACGTAAAGATGATGGCGGCGAGATTCCTGAACGCAAACGGTTCAGGAAGCCTGTTCGATGCTGTAAAGGCACTCGACTACGTGACCAATCAGGCAAAGCGCGGGGTAAAGGTAGTAGCGAGCAATAACTCCTGGGGAGGAGGAGGTTATTCCCAGTCGTTGTTTGACGCGATAAAACGCGCAAACGACGCTGGGGTCATTTTCGTAGCAGCAGCTGGAAATAGTGCTAATGATAACGATTTCAATCCGCACTATCCCTCGACTTATGATCTCCCCAATGTCGTTTCGGTGGCAGCGATTGATTCGCAGGGGAACCTGGCTTCATTTTCAAACTACGGAGCGACTTCGGTAGACATTGCAGCTCCGGGTGT
>CAZJXY010000549.1:0-2665 GCA_964549925.1 uncultured Bdellovibrionales bacterium
TACAGATGAAGTTCATGCTCCGATCTTCGAAGCAGCGCGGAAGATACACTCTGCTATCTTCCATGCGGCGAAATAGAAATGTCGACAAGTCAGGTTCTCCGGGGAAAAACGAGGTCCAAGCCAAAATGTGGTCAAATTGGGAAGAAAATTCTGTGTTACTCAGTTGCAATAGATTGGCACATAACTTTTCGCTGGCAGCGACGAGCCAGCGCTGGTCAAGCGCACTTAGTACCTGCCGCATTTCGCGTCTTAGCTCTGCTTTTTTTGTCGCCATCACTACCCGTTATAAATGCCGAGAGTACTTGTATAAGTCTCAACTGCTGTCGGTATACAGAGGACTCAGCTGTAGCAACCGATCTTACGTCCACACCCAATTTAGCACAATGAATACTCATTCGGTGGAGGCTGGTCTGCCATATCACGAAAGATAGCGCTAATTCATCCACTTTTTCATTAGAGCGACCGATCATTTGAGTACCGGTGTGGAATCGAATTTAGCACTCCGTGGCTCTAAATTATAAGGGCGATGAATTCGAAGCGATCTAGAATTGATGAGGTTAGCTCGACTTGACAGCAAGCTTTAAAAAGTTTGATTTCGACAAATATCTAGTCACTTTAATCTTTCTTGCTTTTGTGGGAGCGCAAAACTGCGCGGCGGAAAATCAACCTGCGGCGATGGCGGATCAGTGGCAGAAGTTAGGCAATGAAATAATTCACCGCATGGTCGGAGATGATTGTCGAGCTTTCTTCGGATTTTCACCTAAAATCGCTGTAAAAACTGGCAACTTTCCTTCGGCTTTTGCCGAAGCGCCAAGCGAAATAATACTTTCATCGGCGCTACTTCCTCACCTTCGAAGCTCCTCCGAGTTCGCCTTCGTCTTGGCGCACGAGTTAGCTCATATCAGCCTAGGACATACAACCCCTCTGCGCTCGAATGAAGATGTAGTTCGTTCGTTGGTTGGCGCTGCATCATCCGCTGATCGGTTATTGGTTAACGAAATTGAGGCCGACGCTCTAGCCTTAAAACTGCTAAAACAAGGGGGTTTCGACCCAATTCACGCGCTTCGGCTGCTGACCCGAATTGGTGAAATCGGTATTGAATATGGGACGTCGATCGATGCCTCAAATCCAGGGCTCGTGCTAAGGAGGAAAGCCTTAATTAGCCTGTTGAGCGGGCAACCCTAGTGGTTGCAATATAAGCTGTTGAAAATATTAGGTTTAGCAGCGTGAGCGACACTATTGAAATGTTGGGCTCTCCGACTTCATTCGATAAAGTGGATCCGCACAATCGCCGATACTTTAGTGGGCAGCAAAATTTATAGCTTAGATACTAAGTTTAGGTAGTAAGCGTCAAAGCGTAAGGGTTAAGCGATGTTTATCGATGATGATACACTTGTAATGACTCCCGCGGAGCGAGCGGCAAGCTCGATCCTAGTGGTAGAAGCCGATCCAAATCACAGAAACAATATGCGGAACGCACTAAAAACTCTGGGTTACGGAGTGATTAGCGATGCTCCAAATCATACGACCGCACTCGAGCGTATGAAGGAACGTAGGTTTACGCATGTTCTCTTCGATGCAAAAAAGAGCAACATGGAGCCGAAGGACTTCTTGAGAGTGGTGCTTGAGGGGGACTCAGCAACTGTAGCGATTCCAACTTCAGGACAACCAAGTATCGACGATGTGTTTGATCTATTCGTTATGGGAGCTAAAGGCTTCGTAGTTAAACCATTCACGATCGACTCGGTAGAAGAAGCCATAGTGATGGCATCAAAGGGTGAACCGATAGCCGAGGCTGTTTTAAAAGCCAAAAATCGAAATGAAGCTTTAGTCGCAGTGATGATGACCAGCTTAGACAAAGTCTCAACTCTCCTTCGACAGGGCCAGCAATTCGAGACTGCCCTTAGAGAGGTACCGCGCGCAATGCGTACTTTTATGCGTGCCTCCGACCTAGCCAAGACATTTTGTAAGGGCGGGGACGAAGCTCTGCTCGAGGCACTACAAAACTTCTGTATCGATCGTGGAAAAGGACCAGCTACTCGACTCGGTCGACTACGTAAGAGACTCAAAAATACTCGAGTCACGGATGAAAAGGACGGCGAGGAAGAGGAATCGGCAGACTCTGCTGGCGCCTAGCATCGCAAATAATCTAATAATTTCATCCTACTGGCAAATCTATTGAAGTGCTACACATAGCCTCGATTCCGGCATAACAACCTAAGAGGGATAGGTTTTTCACCGGATGAGTCGATTTATGCAACCAACTAATAAGATTGCTCTATGGCACGCTGCCTGCGTGGCGATTCTATATTTAGCCGCGCTGTTGATTGCTCCAATCCCTTTATATGCCGCGGACTCACTCGAGGAAATCATGGCCTCAGCCGATATGGAAGTTCTCTCCCGGCCCCTCGACACCCGAAAGTACAAGCGTGCTGCTGTCAACGCTGGAGAAAATTTCCAAACTTTCTCCAGTAAGAGCGATCATATCGCGTCCAAATTAGCGGACGCCTGGCTAGGGATGGGATCAAAAGATTTTGATTTAAAGTTTTCGGAATTAACGCACAGCCCAAAATTCGTCCTTATTAAACGGCTATACACCAAGAAGGTTGAGGATAGTCAGATTGAGATTGACCTCCAAATATTTGTACCGCGAGTAGGATATACC
>CAZJXY010000550.1:0-2658 GCA_964549925.1 uncultured Bdellovibrionales bacterium
CTCATGGCCAGGGATGATCGACGGAGGGTCACCAGCGGTGGCCGGGTAACGATTGATGGCCTGGATATCGACGAACACCGCTTGGAATGCCAAAAAAAGATCGGATATCTTCCTGAGAACTGTCCGCTCTATCCCGAGATGACGGTCGTACAGTACCTAGATTACGTCGCTGGCTTACGCGCAATCCCAGAAGACAAGAAAAAGGCGGCGCTGACTAACGCCATCGAAAAAACCGAGATTAAAGACAAACTCTTTCAACCAATCGGCACCCTCTCTCGCGGATATCGTCAGAGAGTTGGGGTTGCCCAGGCAATCCTCCACCAGCCGGAAATCTTGATCCTTGATGAACCGACTAATGGACTCGATCCCTCACAGATCCATCATATGCGATCTCTAATTGAAGAGTTAAGTGAACACTCAACAGTGATCGTCTCAACGCATATTCTCCAAGAAGTTGAGGCGGTTTGTGACCGAGTGATTATTATTCTCCAAGGAAAGATCGCTAGAGACGCAAAACTCTCCGATATGCAGTCATCAAATCGGCTGCTTGTGGCACTAAATCAAGACTCTCGCACCGTTTCTCCGGTATTGGAGAAGGTCGCCGGTGTGGCAGCAGTAACGTCGCTTGGAAACGGTAAAGGACCATATAACTACCTAGTCGAGATGAAAGATCGCGGGGGCAAAGTAGCTTCTACCGTTGCAAAAACTGCAGTCGAAAAAGGATGGGAGTTATATTCACTGCGCGAGGATCGTCACGATCTTGAAACAATTTTCCGTGAGATTAATAGCGGTAAGAGCGTAGGAGGAGCAAACTAAGATGGATAAGGTTTTATCAGTAGCCCGAAAAGAGCTTTCCACATACTTCACCTCTCCAATCGCCTTTATTTTCTTAGGCACATTCTTAGCTGTGCTAATGTTCGTGTTTTTCTGGGTTGAACAATTCTTTGCAAGGAACATCGTCGATGTTCGCCCGCTATTCGATTGGTTCCCGGTTATGCTAATTTTCCTTGTAGCCGCTTTGACCATGAAGATGTGGAGCGAAGAGCGAAAAATGGGGACACTCGAATTTCTACTGACTGTCCCGGTGGAAACCCACCATCTCGTGCTCGGTAAGTTTTTAGCCTGTGTAGGTTTGGTCGGTATTGCACTCTTACTAACAGTTGGAATCCCGATTACAGTATCATTTATGGGGTATTTAGATTGGGGTCCGGTAATTGGCGCCTATCTTGCCTCGTTGTTGCTTGCTTCTGCCTACACAGCAATTGGGCTCTATGTCAGTTCGCGAAGCGACAATCAGATAGTTAGCCTGATCGTCACCACGCTCCTTTGCTTTGTGTTTTTCCTTTTTGGCTCTGCCACTTTCGGAGCACTGTTTGGAAACGCCTGGGGTGAGTTTTTTAAACTGCTCGGAACAGGCTCACGCTTTGAGTCAATTAATCGCGGCGTAATTGATATAAGGGATCTCTACTACTACCTAAGCTTAGTTGGAGTTTTTCTTGCTCTAAACGTCACGGCTTTAGAGAAGTTGAAATGGGCCAAAGAGACTAAACGCCCGAACCATAAGCGCTTAACTACAGTGACAATTCTCTTAATCTTAAATCTGGTGGTCGGAAATATTTGGTTGCAGCGCACTAATTTGGTGCGAGCAGATCTTACCGAAGGGCATATGTACTCGATCTCTGATGCCACACGCCAAGTGCTTGATCAGTTACAAGAGCCGTTATTAATCCGTGGGTATTTTAGTGCCAAAACTCATCCGTTACTTGCCCCGCTCGTGCCCCAAGTTAGAGACCTTTTAAAGGAATACGAAGTTGCGGGTCACGGAAAGCTTCGAGCCGAGTTTATTGAACCGGAGAAAAATCCCGATTTAGAAGAAGAAGCAAACCGGAAATATAATATCAAGCCACTCCCCTTCCAGATCTCGGATCGATACCAAGCCTCGTTGGTAAATAGCTACTTCGATATTTTAATTGCTTACGGGGATAAATGGGAGACTCTCGGGTTTAGGGACATTATAGAAGTTAAGCCCGAGGGAAATTCCGGTTTGGATGTACGCCTTAGAAACTTCGAGTACGATCTAACGAGAAGTATTAAGAAAGTTCTCTACGGCTTTAAAAATACCGAGAGCATCTTTGCCACACTAAAGCGTCCGGTTAACTTCGTCGGTTATATCTCTGCTGATGCGAAGTTGCCCACTCAACTTAAGGATTTCAAGGCGGAGCTTATTAAAGCACTGGATAAGTTAAAAGATGCCTCTTCAGGAAAGCTTGAAATTTCATACTTTGAACCAGAGTCAGGAGATGGGCAGTTAGCCAAAGAATTGGAGGCCAACTATGGATTTAAACCGATGGCCTCTGACCTTTTTGGCACAAAAACCTTCTTCTTTTACCTGATTCTCAAAGATCAGGATAAAGTGATCCAAATTCCGCTGCCGGACGATTTCACCGAAGCCGGTGCAAAGCGAACCATCGAAGGTGCATTGAAACGGTTCTCTCCCGGATTTTTAAAGACCGTCGGACTTTTTACGCCAGATTCTCCGGAGATGGCACCTTGGATGCAACAGATGGGACAACCGCCTGGGAAACAGTTCATGTTTTTGCAGGATAAGCTCGGAGAGAATTTTTCGGTGCTAAAAGTCGATCTTAAGAAGGGTACTAT
>CAZJXY010000551.1:0-2650 GCA_964549925.1 uncultured Bdellovibrionales bacterium
TTTCGCGTTTTATGTGGTGCTTTTTTCGCTAAGAAATTAGCGGGTTAAAGGGTAACTAAAACTTCTAGTTCTCATCCCCTAAGGTAATAGGTAGCCTTAGATGGAGTTTTGGGCAATATTCATTCTACCCTTTAGCCCTGGAAATATCTGCGGCGAATTCATAATGATATCGCTAAAGGGTAGAATAAATATGGAAAACACACTTCAACGCATTCAATTTTGGCTCTTAGTCGCCATCGGTATCTTGGTCAGCTTCAACTATAACTCGATTAAGTTGCTGACCGAGGAGAATAAGGTCATTCGAGGTGAACTTCTAAGCGTTGAGGAGCAAGTAGCGATTCTACAAAAGAAGCTAGGAGCTCAAGATAGCTCATCCCCTGCCACGCGATAGATATCCGAATCCAGATAATACCGCTTGAGGGCTAAAAGAAGCTGCTTAGAGTCCCCGGCAGCACCCTTTTCCAACTCTTCAACCTCTCCTAAGAGCTCCTTAAAGCTTGGATGATATCCGGCCTTTGGGTTATCCGCCGAGGGGCCATTCTTATACATCACTGCCTTCCCCCCGTATCGGTACAAGCTGTATTCCCGTAACAATTTTTCAACTCTGGCATCGTCACCACTTCCCCAAACATACTCAACCAATTTATGCCGCGTCAGCACTGTTCGGGTGTCTTTATTTTCGAGTTTTAAATCCTTTCCATCCCACATAATCGCATGCAATTTATCGATCTCTGCCATATCAAGCCGGTAAATGTCTTGCTCGATATCACAGACAGATCGAGTGAAGAAATTCTTTAGATTAATTCCGTGAAGCTCTTTTAGCGCCCTTTCGGCATGCTCCTTTTCTGTATTCTGGCTTACCAACTTCCCATCAGTGAAAAGAGACCCGGTCTTTATACTAATCCACTTAATTGCGCTTCGATCAGCTTTCTCCTTGAATCGATGCAGATCAATCCAAAGTGCACTTTTGTGATCAGCATCAAGCAGAACCATCGGTATTATTTGGCGCTTGGAGCTTTGCTCAATATCTAACTTTGGCTCGTAGGTTTCAAACACGGAACCACGCTTGGATCTGTGGAGATTTACCGCCTCATACGCCTCGAATTTCGCGATATCGGCCTTAAAAAGCTGCTTGAACTTAGCCGCCAGTTCAATCGTAAGATTTACGTCCTCTTTACTCTCGTGACTCTGTCGCTCAGAACTTTTAAGCAGGCCGAACGTTTTTGCCAGGCTTTCTAAGGAGAGTGAATATCTCTCTTTCCCATCGTCCCCCTGCTTTTTTATTGCAAGTTCAGGAAACTTCGATTCAGTGCAATAAAGTTTTCTAGCCAAGAGAAAAACATCTCGTGATTGTATCTTCCCTTTAAAATACGGATTAATGCCGTTTCTAATCAATAGTGTCCGAAGGTGTAAAAGATCAAACTTAGAGGAGTTAAATCCGATTAAGTTACTAGCTTGATCGTCTTCTATAGCCGTGTTGATGAAACTAAAAATCTCTGCGGCCGCTTGCTTTTCTGAAAACTCCGCTACTTTCTGGTGCCGCTCAACATCGATTCTATTGGCCAAGATTGCCCCGGCGCGAGGAAGCTGGAGTCGGCTTAGGCGAATATTGCCCGATAAGTTTCTAAGCGTGCGAAACTCAGAATCAACCAGTGAGAACGAAAAGTTTAGAATTTGTCCGATCGAATTGGTATCGGATGTTTCAAAATCGTAATAAATCGAGGTAGCCATCGCCGGACAAAGCTAGCTTAATCCTCGCTTATTTACAAAGCGAAACGAGCTTATCCATGATCTCTTTCTGCTCGGCGGCGTGGCGTTTACTTGAGCCCGTAGCGGTACTGGCTGAGGCCGGCCGGCCGACATACTGCAACTCAACCTGACACTCCTCTTTGAAGCAGTCAGCGATAAAGCTGTATGCCCCCATGTTGCGCGGCTCTTCTTGTACCCAGATATACTTTTCAGCTCCAGAGTATTTCTCAAGAACTTTCTTAACTTGATCAACTGGGAACGGCGCAAGCTGACCGACGCGGATAATCGATGTATTTCCAACTTTAGCCTCATTTAAGGCTTTCCTTACATCGTAGCAAACCTTACCGGCTACAAAGACAATGTTTTCAACCTTATCGGGATCAAGCTGCCCATCTTCAAGCACAGTGTGGAACGACCCGAACGTAAGCTCTTCTATCGCAGTGGCCGCATCAGGGTGACGCAGCAAGCTCTTTGGAGACATAATGATAAGCGGACGCTTAATCTGCAATGAGCCTTGACGTCTTAACAGATGAAAATACTGAGAGGCCGTAGTCGGATAGCAAACACAGATGTTTCCTTCGGCATAAAGCTGCAGGTATCTCTCCAATCGAGCGCTGGAGTGCTCTGGCCCTTGGCCCTCGTAACCGTGCGGAAGGAGCATTACCAATCCGCATAATTGATTCCACTTGGCCTCGGAACTTGCGATAAACTGATCGATAATAACCTGTGCGCCGTTAGCAAAATCACCGAACTGCGCCTCCCAAAGCACGAGCTTATTCGGGGAGAGATGAGAATATCCAAACTCAAACCCCAAAACCGCAGCTTCAGACAAGGTGCTATTATAAACCTCATATCTTACGTTGTGCTGAGATTCATCGGTCAAGCGTTCCAACGGGAGAAA
>CAZJXY010000552.1:0-2636 GCA_964549925.1 uncultured Bdellovibrionales bacterium
TCTGCTAGTTAAAAACATTTTGAGCCGCTTTTACCCCCTTTTCCAGGAGAATTGGTAAGGCAGCTGCCGCGCGCTCGATCATTTGCTCGACTACTAATCGTTCATCTTTACTGAAGCTTCCTAAGACCCAATTGGCTAGCTGCCCCTCGGCAGTTTCAACCGGAACGACCTTGTCATCCTGATCAATCCGTTGGGGACGACCGATTCCTAGCCTCAGGCGCACAAACTCTGGAGTTGTCAGCTGAGAAATCAATGATTTAATCCCATTATGCCCGGCGGCCCCTCCACCTTGTTTAATTCGAATGGAGCCAAGGGGAAGATCGACTTCGTCGTAGCATACGACTAGCTGTTGAGGTTCAACTTTGAAGAAATCTACAACCTCTTTTACCGCTTCTCCAGACCTATTCATGAATGTTTGAGGCTTCACGCCTAAGATCTTTCGATCGGCAAACTTTAGCTCACACATTTCAGAACTAAACCGACCACGCCAAGCTACATTTTGCTTTTGGGCCAAGTGGTCAAGTAGAAGGAAACCAACATTGTGGCGAGTGTGCTCGTACTTAGCACCCGGATTCCCCAGCCCAGCGATGACCTGAAAATCCACAAGCGATCCTTATAGCGCGGCAGAAAAATCCTACCGCCAGAAAATTATTCTTTACCTTTCTTGGCTGGAGCAGCTTCTTTTGCAGCTTCCTTACCGCCCTCTTTGGCCCCCTCTTTACCAGCCTCAGCCGTAGCGCCTTCCGCAGCCGGAGCAGCTGCAGCACCTTCAGCTGTAGCCGCAGCATCAGTCGCGGCAGCAACAACGGGAGCTTCGTAGGTTTTACTCAAGACAACCGAGAGCAGAGTCTCTTCAGGATCTCCTGCAATCTTCACGCCTTCAGGAAGAACCAAATCTTTAAGATGAATACTGTTATTCAAATGTAGACCGCTGATATCAACCTCGATAGAATCAGGAATCTTTCTCGGTAAGCAGCTTACCTTTACCTCGTGTGAGGCCTGGCTCAATACTCCGCCCTCAAGTTTAACTCCCGGAGCATCTCCCTTGACGTGCACTGCGATGTTGACGGTGATCGGTTGATCCTCTCGCAGGGTCTGGAAATCGACATGCAACGCCGTGCCCTTCAATGGGTGCTTCTGAATCTCTTTGACAATCGCAAGCTTGCCGTTCAATGACTTGCTATCACTCTTAAACGTGAAGAGTTGAGCTCTTGACGATTTCTGGGCGAGACTGACAAAGTCTCGCTCGTTTAGCATAGCGTGAACAGTTGCATCTCCGGCCGCGTATACAACTGCTGGTATCGATCCCGCCTTGCGCATACGATTCATGTGTGAGCTTCCAAATTGGGTTCGCTCAGCGATATTTAAATTGGCTTCTTTCACGGCCGGCTCCTAAAATCAAAATAGACCTACTCTCGTAGGTCAGATGGTTTACAAGTAATCAGTTAAGGGCTGGAAATTAATCATAAAACGAGAAAAAGGTAAAGGCATCGAGCTGTATCTAGGTTATTTCTTGGTATTCGGCGTCCGGTCTAATAGAACAGGGAACTTATCGAATCGTCTGAATGTATTCGTTTTATAGCCTCACCGAAGAGGGAGGCCACTGAAAGGACCGTCAGTTTGTCACATTTTACTGACTTCGGTATTAAAATCGAGTCTGTAACGATAATCTCATCAAGCGCGGATCCGGCTAACCTATTGACTGAATTGCCAGAAAGAATCGGATGGGAGCAAGCGGCTATTACCTTTTTGGCCCCCTGATTAA
Source organism: uncultured Bdellovibrionales bacterium (assembly GCA_964549925.1). Classification (GTDB taxonomy): domain Bacteria; phylum Bdellovibrionota_C; class UBA2361; order UBA2361; family J135; genus CAZJXY01. The sequence goes on from CAZJXY010000552.1 coordinate 1,766, forward strand.
GTAGCACATCAGCGGCCTTAATCATTGTTCCGCCGGTATCAACCATATCATCAACTATTATGCAGGTCTGGTTTTTCACATCCCCGACCACCTTCATTTCGGCCACTTCGTTCGAGCGCACACGGCGCTTATCGATAACCGCTATGTTGGTATTATCTAAGTGAGTAGCGAAATATCGAGCACGCTCAACACCACCCATATCAGGGCTAACTATCGCCAGATCATCTTTACCGTATTTTTCGCGGAGGTAAGGGAGTATTACCGGTGAAGCAAGCAGATTATCGACGGGAATATTAAAAAATCCCATGATCTGCCCAGCGTGAAGATCCATTGCCAGGACCCTATCGGCACCGGCGGTGGTAATTAAGTCGGCGACCAGTTTAGCGGTAATTGGAACTCTAGCTTTTAATTTTCGATCCTGCCTGGCGTAACCAAAATACGGAATAACCGCAGTGATGCGGAAGGCAGAAGCGCGCTTTAGAGCGTCAATGATTATCAGAAGCTCCATCAAGTAATCATTGCCCGGGGTCGATGTGCTTTGGACAACAAACACGTCGCGACCACGCACGTTGTCTCCGATATCGACCGAGAGTTCCCCATCACTGAAACGAATGACTTCGCACTGACCGAGTTCAATACTCAGATGTTCACAGATCTTCAGCGCAAATGGTGGGTTCGATCGCCCGGCAAATATCGTCAGATCTTTCCCGTTTACAGACACGCTCAAGTTCTCCCAAAAAATTTGAGATCCAATGCGACAAAGGCATTCGCTAAGTGTATGCGGATGCAAGCGAAATTCTGCTGAGGATGTCGATCCGGGAAATCGACGCTGGTGTACCAGCGGAGGTTATGGAAACAAAATCAGCGCCTT
>CAZJXY010000553.1:0-2635 GCA_964549925.1 uncultured Bdellovibrionales bacterium
ATACATCGGAGAATAGGCAAGTTACTCAACCTTCATCACCACAGCTACTTGGTCTTCGAATATCACCCCTTTGCCGCGATTGGCTTCCTCAAATCTAGAACCATTTGGCACTAAAATTAGGGTTACCCCTCTCTCTTGCAGATATTCCTTCCAATCTCCGCCAACACCAAACCGACGGTAAAATTCGCGGTAGAACTCCTCTCCGATCATGGTATTTCTATCATCAACCAACGGCTTTAACTTTCCCTCTGAATTAAAGATTACAAAACCGCCCCATTGAACCGGTGCTATAACCCCACTTCCCGGCATCACCTCCTGGTTTTCGTTTAGAAATTTGACTGCTGCATATGGGTAGTTTTCCGGTGCTGGTCCGAAATTCCCGCGATAAAACGGTACGCGCCCAAAGAATAGTGCCAGGATCAGGGAATACGCGGTTAAAGGAAAGATTACAGCGCCGCCGTAGCTCATGCGCTCCCGTCTTTCTAAGCGCAAAAAGAGATTCATCAGACGATACCACTTTGAAGTTCGCGATACTACCCCAAAGCTTAACAACCGCGCCAATGGAAATGCGGATACTACTCCTAAATATGGAGAGTAGCGTAGCGCCGTAAAGCTAAGGTAACCGAAAACACCCAATAATAGTATCTCAAAAGTAGATACGAACCGTCTTCCACGTAGTGCCCAAAGCAAAATCACTAAGGAGAGTGAAATTGTAATGAATAAAAAATTTGAGGATGAGTACGAGGGCGGTCTCCACTCAAGATTCATCCCCATAAAGTAATTATTATTAACCAAACTAACGATGCTTCGATGTAACTCTATCCCATACGGGTTAATCATACTGCCGACCAGAGCCAGTAGCGTCCCAAACAGGGCAACTATAATCCCCTTCTCTGCAACACGAGATTCGTTTATCGGGACATTAAGTGTAAATCGCTCCCAGGCTAAAGCGACACTCAGAACGACCAGAACTGCAACTCCCAACGGAAACGACGGATGCATATTTGCCCAAAGCGCAAAAATAGGAATTAGAAGAAGCACCAACAAGCGGTTCAACTTATTCCTTCGAAAATCAATTGAGCGTCTCAACGTGTGCGGATTGCGCTTCGACGTAGGAGAAAACTGCTGATATAGCCTGAAACTAATCCAGACAGTTGATGTAAAGAGCGCAAAACTAAATATTACAGGGCGGAGCAAAAACGACGTGGATCCAAGCTTCATGGCGATAAAAGCCGCGCTGCACGCGGCCAGTGCGGCTGAGTTAGAGTCTATCAGCGCTAGGTATAATACAACGTAGAAGGTCAAGAAAAACAACGAGCTCAGAGTCGCATAAAGAAGTGGATACCCTCCCCAGTCGTAGATAAAGAAAAGCAGGGCATCACTCAACCATTGATCTGATATCCACGCTCTCGGATTAGGATAGAAGAGGAACGGATCACTTCTTGGCACACCCCCATTTTGCGCGATCCACTCACCTGTCTTTAAATGCCATCCAACTCCAGGGTCATCCGCAAAATGAGAAAACTGAAGCAGCGAGAGGGCCACAAAACTAATCAGCACTACAAAGTCTATAAGCCCGATTGGCTTAAAGAACTTTTTACCTAGCACTTTACCTTCCGAGGAATTTCTTTACCTTTTCAGCAACAGCTGGGCCGGTCATTTCATACTTCTCTGCCACGGTTTCGCCGGGAGCACTCGCCCCGTATCTATCGATACCCAGGGCCATAGAGTTCGGTCCCATTACCCCCTCCCAGCCTCGAGTTGAACCTACTTCAATCGATACCTTTTTCATTTTTTCGGGCAGAAGGCTACTACGATACCCTTGGTCTTGTTTTAAGAATAGTTCGACACACGGCATGGATATCACCCGTGCCTTAATGCCGGATTCTTTAAGAATCTTAGCTGCGCTCACAGCGACTGCAACTTCAGATCCGGTCCCAACTAGGGCCACATCCGAATTGTCATCGCCCTGCACCAGATAAGCACCCTTCATAATCATCTCTGGAGTAAAACTAGCTGGTCTTTCCAGAGGCGGGAGGTTTTGGCGGGTGAATATCAGACAGCTCGGCGCGTTCTTTAGTTCAAGCGCTGCCAGGTAACACATTCCTGTCTCAAGCCCATCGGCGGGACGAAACACATAATTGTTAGGGATTAGGCGCAAACTCTGTAGATGTTCAATCGGTTGGTGCGTCGGGCCATCTTCACCAACGTAGATACTATCGTGTGTGAAAATGAAAAGTGTTTGGAGGTGACTCAAAGCGGCCAACCTAACCGTTGGGCGCATGTAGTCTGAGAACACCAGAAAAGTAGCAGTATACGGAAACCAAAGTCGCGAATAGGCCAAACCATTTGCGATCGCTCCCATCCCATGTTCGCGCACACCGAATCTGAGGTTCTTTCCGGCAAAACTTTGAGCCTGTACGTCGGGGGAGCCTTTTATTAGCGTCTTTGTTGATGGCTCAAGATCGGCTGAACCTCCAACCAATCCAGGCAGAGATGCCGCCAACACCTGCAACGCTTGTCCCGAAAGATTTCGGGTCGCAGCTTTAGTCGCCTTTTTGGGATCAAATTCAGCAATCAGCTTACTCTTAAGATCCGCTGGAATCCTTCTCTCGATCTGATCACTTAACTGTTT
>CAZJXY010000554.1:0-2632 GCA_964549925.1 uncultured Bdellovibrionales bacterium
GGGGCTTGCAACTGCTCCAAGCCCTCCTTGAATCGAGAGTGAAAGTCCTTTTAAGTTTAAGTTTTGAATATCCAATCCTCTTAAATTGGCAGATGCAATCTCAGGAAATCTTGCCGCAAGCATCGGATGAGACTTGATCGTTGCAACCAAAGAGACCATCAAGCCAAGAGCAGTGTAAGGCGATGGATTTCCTGAAATTTCAGGGCGCCCGATGCAGAAGTTGGTTTGAGTAGAGATCTCTTTTATATCCCACTCTTTTACCCCCATGTCTTCAGCGGTGAAGTATCGGGTAGGTCTGTTTCCGGGGTAAATAAAGTAGGGGGAGCGAGTTCTATTTACAAGATCGACGAAACGACCTACCTCGCGCATGTACTCAACTCGCCGCGGATCTCCTTTCTCCCAAGAATAATACCCTTCTGGGGCTATAGCCACCATCTTGCCGCCACCAGTCCCGGTATCGCCCACGGCTCCTTTCTGAGTCATTCCGCGTGCAAGCTTGCAGACGTCCCTTTGTGCGTCGCCGTCCGATTTGTAATCTAGAACCCTAAACCCGCCAGCGGCTGGTCCGAGTGTGGAATTATGAACCGCGATCACTGCATTGACTTGGGAGACAGGGCTCCTATAGTGAACTACCCGCTCAAACTTTTCCGGCTCGCCCCTCGAATCCAGAAGCCCGTGATTAATTTCTGAATCTTTGATCTCCCTTAGATCCTCCACCCTCGGCTGATAACCCGACGAGTGTCCCGGCTGGTTAGATGATTCGCCATGGCCTAAACCCGCGCCAAATTCCTGCATCATCTTCTCCCCTCCAAGCTTCTCAAAAACTACTCAAATAACGATTTTGCGTTGACAAAATTCATCAAGGCCGATTGGCCGGGAGGGAATATACCACCGTTTGAATCGTTATGGAAATAAAAGCGAGTTGAAAATTTGTCTGAACGCGGTCTATATTTACTATAAGCTGAAACGTCGTAGGAGCCAGTATGCGCCAGACCGCAACACCATTATCTACCGAGCTATGGAATTATGACCGACTAGATATGCCAGCTGATCATCGGCCAAAGGGGCATGAGGAGGTGGCTGGAACGACCGAATCAAAACCATGGACGGATCTGGCGGCAGACCTTGATCGATTGCCTTACGAAGATACACCCCAATTAACAGCTCAAATTCCTGATAATACTCATCTTTTATCTCGTGAAACGGTCCCAGCCCTGGATTCCAGACTAGACCGACCGGCCTCTAAGGAAGCGATGCTTCAAATACCAGAGTTTCCTCCAGATCATCACCGCCCTGAAGATTTTCGTTAAATTTTCCTCGATTTTTCGTGGTTTTAGGGCCTCCTGATTTGACTTGGCTTTCCTCGCTATGCTACAAACTCGGCCTCTAAGAAGTGCCTTATAAACGCCCTTTAGATGCAATGCACCCACCTGGGGGGAGTATCATCTCGGCTGGCTGAAGATTTTTAATCGGATTTTTGGCTTGGCTTGTTGGAGTGAATACAAGGAGTAGGGTTGGCTCAGAGAGCTTTTCTCTTCCTTGTATACCTTGGATGGTTTCGCTGTGGTTTTACTTTCAGCGGCTCGAAATTTTGAGTCGACCGAGAGATGGTTTTTCGAAAAACGTTTTTCTAGTTTTTAAGCAGCGAGTCCTTACCGGTACCAGGACAAAAAAAAAGAGAATTTAGTTACGAGCCTTGAATGTGCTCCCGCGTTAGTTGTCGCCGCCTGGTCACAATTTACGCACTCGGTGCAGGTGGATTTTTGGATCTGTACGAAGCGGATGGATCGCATCAAGTCCTAGGAGTTAAAGTTAGATGCCAACGATAAATCAACTTGTCCGACTAGGTAGAGAGAGACGAAGATGGCGCACAAAAGCGCCGGCGCTACGCGGTTGTCCGCAAAAGCGGGGTGTTTGCACACGTGTATACACTCAGACTCCCAAAAAGCCGAATTCAGCTCTACGTAAGGTGGCACGGGTGCGATTGACTACCGGAATGGAAGTTACAAGTTACATCCCTGGTGTTGGTCACAATCTTCAAGAGCACTCGGTAGTTTTGATTCAAGGCGGCCGGGTTAAAGATCTTCCAGGAGTGCGTTACCACATCATCCGCGGAAAGCTTGAAACGCACGGAGTAGCTGATCGTAGACAGAGCCGTTCGCGCTACGGAGCAAAGAAACCAAAATAAGATAAAACGAATTTAGATAGGGATTTATGTCACGCAAGAAAAGAGATTTTAGCAGAGAGATTCTCCCCGATCCGAAATTCGGTGAGGTCGTAGTTACTCGTATGATCAATAAGATCATGCAACGCGGAAAACGCGGATTAGCTGAGCGAGCTTTTTACGGCGCTTTGGACCGTGTTCAAGAGAAAAAGAACAGCGATCCTTTAGTAGTTTTTAAGGCAGCCTTGGATAATGTGCGTCCGATGGTAGAAGTTCGATCGCGACGGGTTGGTGGTGCAAACTATCAGGTTCCTTCGGAAGTTCGACCACAGCGTAGTGAATCTTTGGCAATGCGCTGGATCGTTTCGGCCTCAAATGAGCGCGGTGAGCGTGGAATCATGGAGCGCTTAGCCGGGGAAATTCTGGATGCTTCAGAAAATCGTGGCGCCGCTGTGAAGAAGCGAGAGG
>CAZJXY010000555.1:0-2623 GCA_964549925.1 uncultured Bdellovibrionales bacterium
GTGCCGTTTGATTTTCCCCTCGCTAATGGCAGTGGAAGCAGCGGAGTTTCGGTCGCATTGAACGCACATTCATTTTTCAGTTCAGGCCGATCTTTTAATGCTTCCGCATTCTTAAATACTCACAACGACATTGAGCGAATGTCGGTCGATGAGATCGAGCGTCTGGGACGTCAATATGGGGTGGTCTTGCCTCCGGCGCCCAATACGCTGACCTCGGTTGAGAAGATCAAATCGATCACCGACACACCAGCTGCCGGCAAAAACTCAGTCAGCTTTGAATTGAGCGTTTCGATTGATCCCGATTATCGACCAACCAAGCTGTGGATCGGCGGTCGTTTAGCCAACGGTAATGCTGATCAGTATATGATTGCGGATTATTGGAGGCGACAGACCCAGGTCAATGCTGATGAAACTCTAGTTTCACAACCTTTCACGATCAAACCGGAAGAGTTTGCATCCTCCACTATTCCAGTAGGATTCATCGTTTACAATGGAGCGGTAGGCGAGGCGCGGGTAGCAGTAGGTATTGAGCCGACTCCTGCAGCCTGGCGGAAGTGGCGATCAACTGTTCTGGCAATCTTGCGTCAGGGGGCCCTGTCTCGCTGGAATGAAAAGCGTGAAGTGCTCCGACAGCAGCGCACAACAATTCTAAACGAACTCCAGGCCCCCGATGCTCTGACGCTCCGACGGATGGAACGAGAACAAATTATGTATCTCGTGCTCGAGTGGCTTTTCCCGGACTTTGGCCAAACTGCCGATGTTTACAAGTCGCTCGACGTTACTAAACCCAATGTCTGGAAAACAGTGCTCGAATACGGAGAATACATCAAGTTTGTCCAGGAAGCGATCGATTGGGAGCAAATCTTGATCTTGTTTTATCCTTACTTCTGGGATCGTCCGGAGAATCATGCCGATAAACTCTATCTTAACCACTCAGATGCAGCTCATCGCGAATTTCTGCGTTCAGGTGCAACGCGTGTCATTCTCGCAATCAAACCCGGCTTTGAGGAACAAGTCGTCTCGCTACTGGACCGTGGTGAGCTTGGTCAGTTAGCCCCGGCCTCGCGCTACCTCCGCGTGATTGAGGAAGTTCATCGTGCTGAACAAGAGTATGACGAATCGCGGCGTAAAGCCACGGCTCCTCCTGAGGATGGTGGGGAACCACTGGAGCTGTCTTCTTCTGATGGCACACTGATCGGCGAATGGTATGACTGGACGCCAACTTCTGCCATCGATATGGAAGTGACTGTTAAAGATCTTTTGTAAATTGAGCGCATTGCTTTCAGGTTTGGGTGGAATGTGCACAAATTACATCGCATGTGGCGGCGGGCAGGGGGCCGTCAGTGAGAGCCTTCGATTGGCCTAGCGGCGAGTTCAAGGTCTGGCCCCAGCAAACCACAAATATGGGCCAGGTAATCGCGGAATACATCGAACGTCCTTGGTCCGCCGGCGGCGCAGTGAGCGATAACACTTTCTCCTATTTGATGACCGACTGCGATCGGCTATCGTTTATCGCCGGGATTCCAGCGTCGGAGGAGACATAGTCTCGCCGGGGTAGCTTGACTACCCAAGGTCTGGATGACTAGGGTCAGCAGATCGCCCACGTATGTCTACCATGAAGTGACCAGCATAAGGAGACAGCCGAATGAAAAAGACGAAAGATCTTTCTATATTTAAAAATGTTTTACCATATGCCAGTGAAGTCTTTGGCGTGTATCAGCCCTTACTGGGATGGAAATCTAAACGCATCACTGAGCGCATCAAAAAAGGCTACAGGAATGATCTGAAAAACATTCTGTCTGAAGTCAAACAAAGCCTCCGAGGGGCTTTTGAGATTAACTTGAATGTAGACAGAAGGCTAGAAGGAATCAAGTTTATTGAACCGGCAAGAGTGGAAGTTCCACGAAGCAATTCCAATAGCTTTTTTGTAGATGAAATAGCGCGGAAGTTGCCTCCAGAAAAAGATTATACCCCTGCCATCTGGGACGATCTCCTTCGTGCAGAGAGGGTAAAAGAGATCCTCAACACGGTGGTGAAAGAACAATGTATAAAAGGTTATACGATCGCTACTCAACTGCCACCCACGCACTCAGACACATCACCTACCCAACTGCTAGCCGAACAACTGAATACTGAATCAATAGCCGCCGGGTATATGCTAAAATTAAAAGAAACAAAATCGTTTGAGAAACTAAAGGATCTCTTCTACAACCAACAGCCGAACTTCAGTAAACTCCTCCACCTTTTGCAATTTGATAACCCCTTTGAAAGCATCGATCCATTTAACGACCTTGAACGTGTAGGGCTTTCTCCCATCGGAATTGTTCATTTATTTCGCCAGTACTTTTTTGAGTTCGATTCTTTTCTAGGAACCCCGATTAATCATGTGTGGTTAAGCCCTGGCTCAACAGTTGAGCTGATAGAGATCAGCACCCGTCGCACCTTGGTGGAGAAATCGTTTGAGAGTAGCTTTGAAACAACTGTAAAAACTGAAAAAACTACGACTGACCAGGACGAAATTTCTGAAGCGGTGAAGGAGGATAACCGCAACGATACCAAGTTCGGAGTGAATGCGACTGTCAATCAAGGTTGGATCGGGGGAAGCGCTACGGCTTCGTCAAGT
>CAZJXY010000556.1:0-2622 GCA_964549925.1 uncultured Bdellovibrionales bacterium
CGCTCTTTTAAGGGAATTACTTAGCCATATTCTTTGATGCTTTAAGCCGGGGTGGCGGGTTCGGGGAAGTGGGGGTATCTGTGATCCTTCGCAATACGCTGAAACAATAGAAGAATTGGTGGTACTGCAGGACCTTTCGGTTAAGCCCTTGCCAAAGTCCTACTATCGAGATAATTTCTATTTTACTGGAAAATAATAGCTGAAAATTTCTATTTTACTGGAAAAGTCTATAGATGCTCGAACTTATTGAGAAATTTAAAGAGATTCAAGCCCTATTGTTGGCGGAAGTTCCATCGGACTTCATTCGAAGAATTCATAATCGGATAAATTGGAGCGATCGACTAATTGGAATTGTCGGCCCGCGTGGAGTCGGTAAGACCACAATACTGCTTCAACATATAAAAGGCATAAAAGAGAGTGAGGGGCCGGTGCTCTATCTTTCAGCGGATTCCATCCTTCTTGGGAAATCGTCATTATTTGAACTTGCCAGGGTATTTCACCTGCAATTGGGTGGAAAGGTTTTTTGCATTGATGAAGTGCATCGCTGCAAAGAGTGGAGTGCCGAGATAAAAACAATTTACGACTCCCTCCCAAAGCTTAAGATCATTTTTTCTGGCAGCTCGCAAATTAATATCCTTAAGGGTAGGGCAGATTTAGCTAGACGAGCAGCACTATACACCGTATCTGGATTGTCCTTTCGGGAATACTTAGAGTTAGAGCACAATATATTAATCCCCCCGGTTTCACTTGATGATATTATTAACCATTATCATGAGATTAGTGCCTCGGTGGCAAAAAATGAGCGCATATTGTTATTCTTTAGGGAGTATCTCGCTAAAGGGTATTATCCGTATTATTTAGAAGTTCGAGAAAAGGCATCCTATTATAGTAGAATTCTAAATTCGGTAGATAAAACGATCTTTGAAGACATTGCTCTAGTTGCAAATTTACAGACGGAAAACCTTATAGCATTTAAGGAGCTATTGGCGTTTCTCTCTTCAATCACACCGGGTGAGATAAATATTCACAAAATCGCCAAAAATGTTGGCAAAAAAGACGAGACAATAAAGAGCTACTTACAGATTCTACAAGATACGGCATTGTTACGCTTCCTGCCAAATTCTCTATCTGGACATGCTAAGTTAAAAGCCACGGAAAGGATCTATTTTGATAACACTAACCTTTTGAATGCCTTTTGTTTCTTTACCGGAAAGGCTCCTGAGTTGGGTTTGATCCGGGAGACTTTTTTAGTGGAGCAACTTCAAAGTGCTGCACACATTCCGCTCTATTCTAAGATCGGTGATCTCTCCGTTGGTGGGGTGTTTTTTGAAGTTGGAGGAAAGAGTAAGGGGCAAGGTCAGTTGGAGAGTAAAGCAAGTAGCTTCGTTTTAAGCGATGATATTCTGATCGGATTTGATAGGAGGCTACCGTTGTATCTCTTGGGGCTGCTTTATTGATTTATCAAATGCCGTCAGTTACACCTTACGACCCGCGAATCTTTACCTTGGCCGATGGCAGCGCACTTCCGAAAAGATCAATCTCGCGTCCTGGATAAAGCAAGTCAGCTGGACCCTCGGCAAAATCGAATTGTACTTTTACATCGCCAAGTGCGAATTCGGATTTGTCGGGCGATCGCCAAAGCTTAATCCCAAAATGTGTGCATCCGTATCCCTTTGCATCAGGGAGTTCCGTGAAAAATTGAATCCACTCCGCTCCAGCTAAATTGGCGTCGCGTAGGATATCGGCTCGTATCCAGGTGAGTTCGGCATCGATTTGCCTAACCGTCTTTAGGGCCTGCTCTTCGGCGGCGGCAACCTCTTTTCGATAAGCCTTTATTATCTCAATCGGGCCAACCAGGTTCTGATTTAATTCCTCTAGATCCTCGGCCGGAATCCACCACTCCGTATGATCTCTTCCTCCAACCTTATGAACCTCATACCGATCTACAAATTCTCTTTTTACCTCGAATTTTGTAACGAAGCCTTCTCCTGATGCCGGAACGTTCCATTTTTCGGCGATTTCGCTCGCGTACTGTTCATTGGTAACTGGGTAGAAGAATGGTTGGTGTGGCAACCGATCCGGCCACTTCGAAAACTCTGCTTCCTCAAGCAAGGCTTTCTCTTTTGGTCCAACCGGGCGGTACATCGTTACGGTTTGTTTCGGATCAGACATCTTACTCTGGCACCCTGATTATTTTTAACGTGCATAGATCTTTGGCTGGGATAGACCTGGCCGTTGCGGTCGGACCCATGCTATCTAATCCCACCATCGGATTAGCCTCTCCGAGATAATAGGGTAAGCCCTCGACTTCTATAACAACGAAGTCTGTTAAGCCTACCCCAGGCCCCAGAGTACGGCCCCAATGCTCTGCGGCCTCACACGAATTCCAAAACTGTTTATAGAATTGAAACCCCTTCCCATTTGGAGCTACCCTGACTTCTCCTGTTGTCATCAGATCTACCCACTCTGAGGCCCCTACAGCTCTATAAAGTCGTATTGGAGCAACCTCAGGAAGAGTTCCTAACGCAGAACTATTTCCGCAGTCAATCATAACAGTATATCTAGCACTTGCGCCTTCTGGACAAAGAGCTTCTGTTGCTGCGGTAGGAAGTGGGGCTTTTG
>CAZJXY010000557.1:0-2614 GCA_964549925.1 uncultured Bdellovibrionales bacterium
AGGAGAACTGAGAGGACAAATCGACTGAAGCTTACTATAGCGAATTGGTCAGGGCGAATGTTATCGCCCTGACTAAGGTTACATTTTTACTAAATTACTAGACGTCTCTAAGGAGACTAATTCCTTTGCTATAGATTACGTTACCGCTAGCCCCTAAAAATTGGACTGTTAGTACCCCTTCCAGGTACCTTGGATTGGTTACGCCGGTTACGGCAAGTCTAAGCGACGCAGAACAGTCTGAGTCAACGTCTGGGCTTGAGAATGTGTTCCAGTCAATATCAATCTCACAAGCCCCCGTCGCTAGCTCCGCGCCTGAGGAGTTCAGGATCCTCAGTGAACCGACAAAGTTGCCCAGAGACTGATTTCTCAAAGTACTTTGAATGCCAAGGTTGGACGTAAGTACAACTCCTGGACCCAAATTCGCCAGATAATACCAAACTGCCCCATTACTCTCTTCAAGATGGGAATTACTGCTCAAGCGAACCGAGACTCCATTGACCCGAGCCTCAGTACTCACCCTCAATTTCATACTCGGCGGAGAGCCAACTTGAGCACTAGCCGGGCCCGCGATCGAACAAAGCGTAAAAAGACAGGCAAAGGCAAAAACCTTCATAGATAACCTCCCACAACATTTACCTAACATTAAATTGATTAATGAACAGAGAAGCCTTTCGAACCGGCGACCAAGATAAGCTCTACTTATAGAATTTCTAACTGTCGAGACCCGATGGGCTCAAAGAACGTCAAGACAATGAACATGCGAACTCTATCTGTTATTACACGGTATGGGCGCTTTGCTACATTTAGAAGGTAAACTCATGAAATCGCGGGAAAATGGGTCCTGTCCTGTGAACTGAACTGAACATTCCGACATCGGGGCGAGAGGATTTGAACCTCCGACCTCACGGTCCCGAACCGTGCGCTCTACCAAACTGAGCTACGCCCCGTAATTCTAAAGAAAGTTTTGTTACCACACTTCCTCTCACTAATAAATTATCCGACTCTAGACATAAACCACTGAAATTCCTCAACCTATTCGATTAACCCGCAAACCCTCTCAATCTAAATTAACCTCACTAACTGCCAAGAGAATCAAATTTCCTGAAAAAGTGACAAGCTTGATATGATCTGCTTTGCTACATCAGAGCTTAAGATTATGCCCGCCTCAAGAGAGAGTCGTTTGGTCCGAGAATCACCATGATCCATATCGTCACTGCCCTTCAGCTTGAAGCCCGCCCGCTAATCGATCACTTCGAACTAAAGCGTGATAACGCTCATTCCGTTTACGAGATCTTTAAGAATGATGAGATAGCATTAATTGTCTCAGGAATCGGCAAAGTAGCGAGCGCATCCGCCACAACCTATTTGCTATCCGTATCTCCTACACCCTCTTCGATTTTTAATCTCGGATTCTGCGGAGCGAAGATCGAGTACCCGATCGGCGAGCTTTATCTGGCACATCGCATTACCGATCGATCAACCAGAAAGCAGTATTATTCGGACTTAATCTTACGCCATGACCTAAATGAGGCATCGTTAGAGACTTTCGATCTCCCGGTGACTGACAGCGGCTTCGATGATCCAGACGTTGATTTAGTCGACATGGAAGCAGCAGGGTACTTCCAAGCGGCTTCCCGTTTTCTCTCCCCCGATCGGATTTATTGTCTAAAAATCGTCTCCGATCACCTAGACTGTGGAAGCTTAAATAAGGAACTGAGCGACTCACTAATTGCCAGAAATATCGGACGCATTGAAAAGTTTATGTGGGCCTATTCCATTCTGGATCGAGAGAGCGCCGGAGCACTCTCCAGCTCTGACACAGAGATCCTGGAGTCAGTAAAATCTGCTCTGCGTCTTAGTGCCACCCAAAGTTTTGAACTAAAGCGGCTGGCTATGGGTTATATCGCAAGCGCTAAGGCAAAAGACCTTTCAGTGTTAAGCAAATATTCGACAGAGAAGGTAAATAGCAAGGACGATGGAAAGCGACGATTCAACCAACTCAAGGAATCTCTCAAGTGAGGTTGCCTTAAATCCTTTATTCTCTCACGTTTATCTCGAAAAACGTGCCAGAGACTTTTCTCTCACCAAGAGGGTTTTAGAGAAATTTAAAGAGAGCTCGGTCATTGAGATCGATGATTATAAAGCGTTCTTCAATCGAAGAAATCAAAGCTGGCAGATCCAAAAGCGCTCCCCAAAGTTAATCATCGCCCTAAAAGGAGAGGAATTTCTATTCCCGGCGACGGAGCTTGTTACTCCAAATATTACGCAACGATATTTTTATTCCTCGCAATTAATTAACTGTATCTACGACTGCCACTACTGTTTTCTCCAAGGAATGTACCAGTCGCCGAACTTTTTGCTTTTCGTCAATACTGAAGATTTTAGAGCGGAGGCGTTAAATGAGTTTAAACGGAGAGGGGATTACACCCTCGCGATTTCGTACGATTCAGATCTGCTTGCAGTCGAGAGTTTATTTGGACTATGTAAGGAGTGGTCAGAATTTGCCGCTGATAACTCCGGAATCAAGATCGAGATTCGCACCAAAAGCGCCAACTTTTCGGCTATCCGAGAGCTGACTAAAGATAATACTCTTTTGGCATGGACACTTTCTCCT
>CAZJXY010000558.1:0-2611 GCA_964549925.1 uncultured Bdellovibrionales bacterium
GCCTTCTAAAATCTTAGCGAACTTCTCAAACTCCTCGGTCGATGTACGCCTTAGGTCTTCTAAATGTGAAAGATCTAAACAGACTCCAGCAAAACCATCCAAATCCGACGCCGATAATGGGCGATCGTAAGTGGAATTCTCTATAAAAATTCTCTCTCTAATTTGAACCGAAAGATCGAAGGTTAAAGGAAATTCGCGTACTGGATGAATATTGAAGCGCTCGGTTCCAAACTCATCAACTAAGAGCTTGTACTCATCCTCACTCATCTCAGCTTTGGCATGAACGAATGGAATCGAAAACTGGTGCGATCTTCTAAGTTTTCGCAATTCAGCGTAGCATTCCCTCCTGGCCCCGAGTCCTAAGCAGGTAACAAACAACGCCACTTCTCTTAAATTGAGCGGCTCAATCTCGGCAAGCTTATCCCTCCAGCTACTAGCAGTTAGCCCGATCGAGGTGACGGATGGAATGATTTTTTGCATACTCTCACATATCAGCGATTGGTCGCGCTTTGCTTCAGTCCTTAACCGAACGCAACCCTGACCCATCTTAACTAACTAATTGAATCAACTTCGCTTTTAACGAAGCACCGGGCTGACTTCGACCACCCGAGATTTTCCCCGCTGCCCACCCCGTCGCAACTCCAAAACCACAGAATTTTCTGAGTTTAGGCTTGATATAATGTCATCTACCTCTTCCTTGGAGGAAACCACCTTTCCGTTTACGCGATAAATCAAATCGGCATTGTCAATATCCCGAATAAATCCATTTAAAAAGACTCCCTCGACCCGCTTTAGAATCGGACGAACTCCGGCCTGCTCGGCAGCACTTCCCGGGATAACTTGATGCACCATTGGACCCTGATCAGTATCAACCAAAATCCAGCCCATCTCAGGCCGGAGAACTTTTCCAGTAGCGATCAATTCGGGTAAAATCCTTCTCACGCTGTTTATCGGGATAGCAAATCCGATACCGGCAGAATCTCCGCTATGGCTCAAAATTGCCGAATTAATCCCAATCAATCTTCCGGCGGTATCCAATAGGGGCCCGCCCGAGTTTCCCACATTGATCGCGGCATCTGTTTGGATCAGTCCACGCATCAGACGTTGTCCACGCCCTCGAATGCTGCGATTGAGACTCGAAATTATTCCTGTGGTTAAGGTTCGGTTCAGACCAAATGGGTTTCCAATCGCAATTACGCGCTGTCCTACCTCAAGCTTTGACGAATCGGCAAATTGCGGAGCCACCAAATTAGGCGGGGGCTCTGGTATCCGAATAACAGCAATGTCCGAGTCAGGGTCTACTCCGACCAACTTCGCCGGATATGCGCTGCCGTCAGCCAGAGTAACTTCCACCTGCTTGGCGTTCTCTATCACGTGATAATTAGTCAATATAATTCCACGTTTCGGATCTATAATAACACCTGACCCCGTACCCTCTTGAGGCTGCGCACCAGCAAACAAATCGTAAGTCAAGCTTATCGTAGTTATGAATACCACTGACTCATTTAAGCGCTTGTAGACGTCAATTATCGCGCTCTCATCCGCCGTGCGCGGGGCAGGATCGTCGGCCGCTCCAGCGCGAGCGTTGTCCTTCGGCGCTAATAGTAAAATTAGTCCGACCAACAGGATCAATAGAGGCAGTGCTATTTTGAGCGGCTTCATTTTCGAATCTTTTTTAATTCCGTACACGTGCTATCATCTCAATTTCAACTTTGGCTCCACGCGGCAGTGCTGACACCTGAACCGTAGAACGTGCTGGCTTAACATCTCCCAAAGCGGCCGCGTAGATCTCGTTCACTGTCGCAAATGAACCTAGATCGGTCAGAAAAATAGTAGTCTTTACCACATCGCTAAATGAAGCCCCACTGGCTTTCAAGACTGCTGCTAGATTACTCATCACTTGCTTAGCTTGCTCAGAGACGTCTTCACTGACGATCTGCCCAGTGTCCGGGGAGAGAGGAACTTGACCAGATAGAAAAATCAGATCAGCTGAGACTACCGCCACCGAGTATGGTCCAATCGCCTTCGGCGCCCCGGGAACTTCAGAAATATACTTATTCATCACTCTCCTTTGCTGTAATATAACTTACTGATCATTCTTCCTCACCACCATCAACCTTCTCCCCGTCAGACTCGTCTGCGACCGAGACCGAGGTCTCCAGATGCTTAACTCTCTCAACTTTAATAACCCCCGGCACCATTTCCAAAGCTCTGGTGACGCTCTCAAGCTGCCTCGCATCATCAACAAAGATCTCAAAGTTATGAACAGCTTTACCTAAGGACGTGGTCTTTACTTGAGCATTGGCAATATTAGCGCCGTTCGATGTTATAGCAGAAGTAACTTTGGCCAAAAGCCCCATCTGATCTTGAGAATGCACGGTAATTTTTACCCGACGGGGAGCTTTTACCTGGGTATCCCAAACCACATCAACTTGGCGCATTGGATCCATTTTCATTACCTGGGCACAGTTTGCAAGGTGCACGGCAACCCCTCGACCGCGAGTGATGAACCCGACTATTCTATCTCCGGGGAGTGGTTCACAACATCGAGCGAATACGGGTATGGCGCCCGCCACATCACAATCTACCGGCATGCCGCTGCCATCGACAC
>CAZJXY010000559.1:0-2607 GCA_964549925.1 uncultured Bdellovibrionales bacterium
GCGGCCGACATCGTCGCTGGCAACGCCGATGTGATCGATCCGCTCGAGTGCCCCAAGTGTAAAAGTCAGATGCGCATTTTAAGTTTCATCACTGACGCAGCTGAAATCAAAAAAATCATGCGCTCTCTCAACATCCCCCACTTTCAAAAACCAGCTCCCCTGCCACGCGCTCCGCCTAAAGCTGACAGTTCCAACTCTGATCTCGACCTCTCTTAAAACCCACCCGTATTAGCGGGAACGCAGGCGTTTATCTAATTTCTCCCAATTCCCGTCAGAAAACTCCAAGATTTCACCACAAGGCCGAAGCTCATCCCACTACCACCCTACTACGCCAACTCGAAGCCCTCCCTCCAACGCCTACATCCTCAATCTTAACCCCTAACTTCAAACAGCTTGAACTCTAATTCCACAAGCCAGTTCTAACTACCCTATCTAACTAGGGGATTTGCTTTTCCTATCCGAAATTTGGGTCCAAAGCGAAACTGCGGGGAAAACTCAGCGAAAATAAGGCAGGACACCTCTCGTTGAGGCCACCATTAACTTGCTTTGTGCCAGAATCGAACGACTGATTCATAAACTACTCTGAAGGGATAACGTTTTCGCCCAGCCGATGCCGCGAAGCGGTGGTAGGCTGGGCCGGGTTGTTATGGACGAATCTCTTTGGCTCGTTCCAGAGTGACTCCCAGAACAGTTAAATCTTTTCTTAAAGTTGCTACATCACAATACAATACTCCATTCATTCCGAAGGCGTTAGCGGCTTCAACGTTTGAATCACGATCATCTATAAAAACACAACTTTCAGGCGCAACACGCAAATCTGAACATAGACGTTCAAAAGCTTGCGCCGAAGGTTTTGCGACTCCCGCTAAATGCGAAGCCTGCTTTACCTGAAAATGCTGCATCCAGCTAAATTTTTGATTGATAAAATCCCAATGGATTGCACACGTATTGGAAAAACATCCTAACCTGTACGATTTAGCCAATGTTGGAAGTAAATCAGCGACTTCCTGACATTCTCCATCGATTTCAGACATCAGGCCGGCAAGAACTTCCTCTCTTGCAATACGCCCTGACAACGCGTCACAAACTGTACGTAAGTATTCCTCTGTTGTGATTAACCCCAGTTGATAGCGCTCGCTTGCTGAGTATTCAGTCTGCCCAGTTCTGAATTGGTCTCTAAGGATCAAGCTCAGAGAAGCTTGTTCTTCAGGAGTTGCGACCTGAAGCAAACCTGTATCGAAGCCCGGGCGAAGTCGAACCAGCACACCCCCCAAATCAAAACATATGGCTTCAATATTCATTGTTCGCCCATAACGGCAGAATTCTGCCGGAACGGGCGCTTTTAATCAAATGAAATCACCAAAGAACTCTCGCGCGCCCGTTCTCGGCAGGAATTCATTGTTATCCCAAACCAATCTCCAAGAAACTTCTGAATGAAATTCTCGATTAATATAGAGGAGGGACAATTTATGAAGGATACAATATTGTCTGATACTTCGCTTGTTACTATCGAAGAACAAATTCACCTAATTCGCGGTAGGCGCGTAGTATTAAGCACGGACTTGGCTAAGTTCTATGGAGTTTCAGCAAAAAGACTCAACGAACAGGTCAAAAGAAACAAAGAACGCTTTCCCAAGGACTTCCTGTTTCAGTTGACAGATCAAGAAGTTAACTCTCTAAGGTCGCAAAATGCGACCTTAGAGAAAGGAAAGGGGCAGCATGCCAAGTATCTGCCCTTTGCTTTTACAGAACACGGCGCTGTGATGGCCGCAAATGTCTTAAATAGTCCAGTTGCAATTGAAGCTAGTATTTTAATTGTGCGTGCATTTATTCGAATTAGGGAAGTTATCTATGAGCATAGTGACTTGAAGAAGCGGCTGCAGGAAATCGAAAGTCGCCTTGCTAAAGGGTTCGCAGCGCATGAACAGGAATTGCAAGAAATTAGGTTCCTCATTTCACAGCTGGAGCAACCGATTGAAAGTAACAAGAGACGGATTGGTTTTAAGTAAATGATTTTATCAAAGATATTTCATGGTCGTGGTATCCACATTCGCTATAGAAATCGTGTGCCCTTGTGTTTTTGGCGAGCACTCCGACTTTTACCACAGTCACTCCTTGCTCTTTCAAATAAGCTTCGATTTCAATCATAAGCTTTCTTCCAATACCCAAGCCCTTAGTCTCACCGATTCTGTGCAATCTCCCTTGGTGCTTAATAGTGAAGAATCCACGCAACTTTTTCTGGGGTGAGGCGATAGAGGATCTAATTAGCCAAATTTTTGCGGCGTAAAGGTAAGTTAAATTCGCTATACGGAATCAGTGAGCAGATGGGAGGGTTATCCATCTACCAGATTCAAATCTTCTCCCAGAAGGGAAACAATGGTTTTTCTGGCAGTTGCTGCCAATCCGGCCACTTGCTCCGGGCGCCTGTCTTGTCCCCACCGAACGGATCTCATCACCTTTAAGGCAACTAGTGCCTTCACATCGGGCATCAGTTCCATCAGCTGATTATCTGAAAGCCCATATCCAGAAGTAAACGCGGTCATCTCCCGAGAAAGCACTCCATAAGGCTTCGCTACACACGCTAATTGATAGTGCGGGACTGGTGCA
>CAZJXY010000560.1:0-2595 GCA_964549925.1 uncultured Bdellovibrionales bacterium
TGGACTCGGAAAATGTCGGAACGTTGGTAGTTACCAGGTAATTTATCAGGAAGAGCAGTGTGTAAACGGTAAATATCTTTAGTTTTGGGTGCTATACCCAGTTCAAGCATTTTTCCAAAAAGGGCGGCCATGCGATCTTCTCCCGTCATTTCCCGAAATGCCTGGGATTCAAAAAACGCAATCATCTTGGGATTGTCTAAGGCTCTTCTGAAATCTTGATAGTCTTCCAAATTAACAAATACCCTCGGGATATCTCTCTTTTTGATCCCACCGGGCAGCATCTCTGGTAGTAATAAGTGCAAGATTCCCAAATCTTCCAGGTCAAGACGTATGTTCAAATCTCTGACCGTTAGTAAGAGATGCGCCAGCTTGTCAGAGGGCGGAATTCTCGTAAATCCAGGCAGTCCGAGGTAGCTCCGGAGTCCAGGGTGCTCAAGAGCTTTATCTAACTGATTTACACATTCAATACTAACGTAGACCATTGTAATATCACTTCTTAGGACTCCCCCGGGAAGTTTCTTAGGGAGAGCTGAATGAATTTGACTGAGGTTTCCTGCACCTAAATCGAGTTTGAGTTGCCGCGCTTTCTTCATAAACGCAACCAATTTCTGATCGGCGGGCAAATTTACAAATTCCTCTGAAGTTAGGTAGCTCACCATTTTCTCATCTTTCAGAGTAGATTCCAGCTTTGCTTGCCCCGCGGCAGTCATATTAACACACGCAAAGTCGCTCTTAGGAACTCCAGGAGCCGGCTCTTCAGGCAGAGCTTTTCTAAGGGAAAATAAATTATCCGTATCCAGGGCATAACCTTCACTTCTAATTTTCAGGTGGAGTGCGCGCATACGCTGAGAAGGATCCAAGTCTCTAAATTCATCCGAAGTTAACCAAGACCCTATGGAGCGCTGTTTAAGCGCGTCTCTTAATTGATCAAAGCATTTAAGGGTTAGATTGGTTGACGCGAGATCACATCGATTGCAAATTCCATTAACCAGCACTGAGGGCAACGCCGAATAAAAGTCTCGTAAATTGTCCGTGTTAACCTGCAATCCCAGAAGCCTAACTTTCCGTAAGAGTTCAGCCGTCCTTTCAGTCTTGTTTAGTTGTTGAAATTCAGGCTTAGAAAGGAACTCTATTATCTGCGGATGTTGAATGGCATGTTGAACTTGTCGCTGAACCTTTCGCGACACTTCAATCGATCTAAAATCGCTCTTCCGGACGTCTTCGGAAAGCCGGTATGGCATAGCCGAATAAAGGGATTTGTAACTTTCACTCTTAAGTGGTCCAAGCTTCTCTTCAATCAGGTCAATTAAGGCGATGAATCTATCTTCAGGAGCTGTTTCTTTAAATTCATCACCCTGAAGCCAGCCCACTACAGAAATTAGCTTTAGAGCATCTCGGAATTTATCATAAACAGCACGCGGTACATCTACAGCCAGGATATCTTTCTTTAAAACGTTAGCGCTCAGCCTATTAGGTAAAATGGTGTAAAAATCCCGCAAGGACATAGGCGAAACATTAACTCCTTGCGCAGTCAAATAGTCCACAATGACAATTAGCTTGTCTTCACGCGTGTTGCGCTGGAATATTTCTGAGTTAAGCCAATTTTGCGCCTGCGGTTGTGCGAGCGTTGCTCTAATTTCAACGAATTGATCGTAACTGCAACTTACTAGAGAAAAATCCTTCTTCTTCATTCCCCCCGGAAGATCACCCGGGAGAGCATTGAAAAGAGCTTGAAGCGAGGAAATGTCAGAGCAAAGCTCATGCTCACGCAGTTGTTTCGCAAGAAGATAAAGACGATCTTCACGATCTGCTTTCCTGAGTGCTGGGCCCTGGAGGAAGTCTTCCATGCGGGGATCGTTTAAGGATGAGCGTACTTGTGCTACGACCGCTGACGGAGCAAAAGTGGGTGACAATTCGTTATCTGTCTGAATCCCGCCAGGGAGAGATTCCGGAAGGCAATAGTAAAACTCCAGGGGGCTGGTTTGACCAAGCGGATAGCCGGCTTTTTCGACTGTGGCCATAAGTCCGAGTAATTTCTCTTGGGCAGATAAACTCCTAAAATGCTGGTCGCAACAATAATTGATGACAGGCTGATCCTTTAGAGCTTGGCGCACGGAACTCCAAATTTCATAAGTCCGGGTTATTCGCGTAAAATCCTCGCGAGTTAAGCCGGGACCAAATTTAGCCGGCAGGGAGGCCCATATTTGGCCTAAGTTGTTTGTACTCAGAGGTAGATCAAATTTTCGACACTCATCAATTAGTCGCGGAAGGCGATCCCGAAGTGAAAGATCTGCGAATTGATCCGAGCTAAGCCATTTGAGTATGTTCTCATTTGCGAGCACTGCATGCAGTTCGCGTCTAGTCTTAAGTGGTAATCCACCGCCAGTACCAACATCAGATTTAGCAATTCGACTTCCTATTCGCGGAGGAAGCATACTGTGAATGTGACTGAGATTGCTCGAGCCTGTGGGCAAACCGAGATTATCCATCTTGTCAATTATTCCAAGAAGTCTTTCATTTGGAGGTAGCGAAATAATTTCGTCTGAATTGAGGTAAGCGGTTATACCAGGGTGAGTAAAGGAGGTTAAGAATTTG
>CAZJXY010000561.1:0-2592 GCA_964549925.1 uncultured Bdellovibrionales bacterium
CAGCCTGGTCCAGCCGGAGTAGTAAATACGACATCCTTTCTTCAAGTTTCGGGTGAAGTTTTAATTAGCACAGCAAATCCGAAGTATCTTACCTTCGATTGTTCGCTCGGATACGAGATGATTACATGCAGCGGTGGAGTAACAGAAGGTGTTGGACTGCCGGCATTAAAATCTGTTGCTCTGAGTCACAACGGACTGACCGCACTTGGAACCTGTGTGATCAGAGGGTACCAAACTCTTAACGAGACCATCACCTGGGGACTTAGAGGGATTGGCTACTGCGTTTCGACGCAGTGAAGTGGTCCTGGTCCGCATAACGATTCGACGAGCGAAATTTATTCTCGCGGCTATTTTAGCCTTTATTTGATCATTAACTCTCGGTCTCTCAAAAAATTATAGCACTTTACGCGGCCTAATAGCCTTTCAATCCTTTCGAATTCCGCTTGAATTGATCCTTCATCATTGGAGTAAGTTAGGCATAGTACCTCAAACTATGACATGGAGCGGGCAGAACTTTGATATTATTTCAGGAGTCGCCGCACTCTTATTTCTTCCATTTATTAATAGGAGACGGTCACTCGCATGGATTCCGAATACGATCGGCCTGCTTCTCTTAATTAATGTAATTCGAGTTGTAGTTTCGAGTCTTACTCGGTCGCAGATAGGCGTCTACAAAACTCCGGATTCTCCAGTTTTCGTAGGGCTTGCAATGCGCGGTTGGTTAGAACGCGGTAACGCTCGATGGAATTCCAGCAAATTTACCAAGCTTGATCTTAGGAGTTAGGTCTTGTGGTGATCATTAAGCAAATAGAGAAAATTATAGTAACGCCCATTACTTTCCAGGGCTGCTCCAATGAGGAACTAAATATTCCGAGGAGACTAATTAAGAGCAAGATCAAAGCAGAACACTTTGCCTTGATTGAAATGGCGCGATTCTCCCGCCAATTCCTAATGGCCTCACCGAAAATTGTAGAATTCTCAATCCGAGACTTTAAAGCTGGGGAAGACTTGGAGAAGCAAAAACACGCCAGTAGCGCAAACGGCGTACTCGGTAAGAGCGGTAAGGGGATACCCGCCAGGGCCAGTAACACTGACATATATCCAGCACTGAGATAAAATACACGGGTCATGGCATCAAGATTAATTCAGGGTACTGCTTCTTCAGTTTATTATCGGCAAGATCCAAAACTAATAGAAGGAAAATAGCTTTGAGGATCTCGGGGTATGCAATTGCGTTATAACCGGTCTGGTGGCGCTATTATCACTTAGAGCCCCTGTATGCGCAAAGCAGCACCATCCCGAAAAACAGGTCGGACGCAACTAGTCCCACACTGGGATATAAAGGAAGGACCCCTTGGAATATCCAGAACATTACCGCTGCCGGCACTACTATCTGAGCGATCATTCCAATTAATATGAAGGCTCTGAATCGGATTGGATCTCTCGCAGCAACAAAAAACCCAAGCCCAAAAACCGCTGTCAAAATTCCGCAGAGCTGCACCAACCAGGGATGGTTAACCGGCTCAAGCTTTAACACCTCAAACGGAGCGTTCGGTGCGACGATCAAAAGTAGGCCCGAGAGATCATAGTAAATGAAGACACTCAGCAGGGCGGGTTTGAGCCAAGCGGCAAAGGACCGAATACTGCGATTTTGGTTATCCATCTGAGCTTAGTTTACTTCGTAGAATTTCCAGTATTTGGAATTACGGGCTGATTTTTAGCTTGTGCAGCTTTCATCTGCTCAGTCATCTGGGCCACCTGATCGTTGGCATTCTTCATCATCTGATTAGCTTGCTCCATTCCCTGATTCATCACTTGTTGAGCTTGCTTCATCGCATCATTGACTTGTTGCTGGGTCTGGGCTGAGAGCTTGTTGGCGTTATCAATTGCCTCTGAAATTTTCTGATCCTTCGACTTTCCACATCCAAAGATGCAAGTTACAAAAATAGCCGCAACGATTATCTGTCTCATGGCATTCCCCTTTTGAGTGTGTAGTTAAATCTCTCGGTATCCCGAATTAGCGCTAAACCGTAGCACAGAACAATCAACTCCGAAACAAAAATGCGATCTGATCTAGTGCGCGCTGTTTTCCGCTCAACGCTTGTTACTAAACCTTCGCCCGCTAAAAAACCTCCACATCTGAGTGGTAATCTCTAGCAAGCTTTTTACTTCATGGATCTCACTTCCGAATACCGAATAGATGTCAGTAATGAAATTTTGAATCTGCTCTGCTTGTTCAAGTTCGATCCCTAATTCGTAACGATACTGGCCCAAGCTCCTTATCAGAAATACTGTGTTAGAGCTCGATCTCATAAATTTTTCCAGGCGTTCATTGAAGTTTAGGCTCTCCCCCTTGGTCTCTAGAAGCACACGATAGGTTTCTAACCCCAAAGCTTCACGCGGGACCTCAACGATAAAACCCGCGATTACGCCTTTTGAGAGTAACGAATTATATCGACGGTCGATTGTGGCGGAAGGTTCACCGAGCTCACGAGCTAAATCACGAATCGAGCTGTATTTGGTGCTGGCAATAAGCGAAAGCAGCGACCGGTCAAGCGCGTCAGTCTCAATTTGTGATTGCGAAATAAGCTG
>CAZJXY010000562.1:0-2585 GCA_964549925.1 uncultured Bdellovibrionales bacterium
CCTTCCCGGAATTGAACACAAATTTCCACCCGAGCTCTCTGGTGGTCAGAAGAAGCGGGTCGGATTGGCTCGTGCCCTAGCAAGTTCGCCCAAGGTGGTGTTATTTGACGAACCGACCACCGGACTAGATCCGACCTCTGTACGGTTGATCGATGACTTAATTATGCGCCTGCGGGATGAATTCGGTATAACTTCTGTCGTTGTCACACATGATATCGGCAGCGCAAGTCGAATCTCCGATCGCTGGATCTTGGTTAATAAGGGAAAGATTGCGGCAGATGGTGCCGTCTCAGATCTTACTAAGAACAGCTCTGATGTTAAACGTTTTGTCCAAGGTGAGTGGAATGAAAACCTCAGTTGATGCAAACATTAAAGCCGGAACCTTCGTGGGACTAATCCTTGTGGCCTTCGCTTTAGGGATTTTTCTCTTGGGAAAGGAGCGTCACATTTTTACTGAGAGCGAAACTTATTTCGCAAATTTCCAAGACGTCGGGGGCCTCTCTGAGGGCGCTCCTGTAAGACTCGGGGGGATTACGGTTGGCCGTGTTTCCTCTCTGGAGTTCACTAGTGACCCCCTGGATGCCTCGATTTCAGTAAGTTTCGAGGTTGAGCGCGAATACCTTGATCGAATTAGAGGGAACTCTATCGTCCGCATAGAAACTCAAGGTCTGCTGGGTGATAAGTTTATATCTATCGCTGCTGGTCCGGAAGTATCGAGTGAACCAGTCTTAGAGCCGGGCTCCAAGTTAAACTCTCAGCCGCCGGCCGACTTCTTTCAAGTTATCACTAAAGCCCAACAAGTGGTGGACAATACCGTTAAGATTTCTGAATCTATAAACGCAGTCTTGGATGAAGTCAGAACAAAAACCATAAATGATTTTTCTGAAGGAGTCTCGAGTTTCAAAAAGATCACCCAAGCGATTGAAAAAGGCGACGGGCTGGTACACCGGCTATTCTATTCAAAAAAGGACGCAGATAATATAATGGACAGTGTGGCGAAGGCATCTAAGACTGTCGATCAACTTTTGGCTGATGTAAAAACCGGCGATGGACTACTTCATACATTAATCTATGACCCGGCTGGTAAAGACTTCGTGACGTCAGTATCCGCGGCAGCTGCCGGATTGTCCACAACATCTGAGAATATCTCCGCGATTGCTGAGGAGATTCGCACGGGTCAAGGCGTACTGCATGAGTTAGTCTACCAGGAAGGGGTAGACATCGGGGCAAAAATAAACGAGTCAATCACCCACTTTGAGGAGGCAGCATCAGCGCTTGAGGCGGCATCGAAAGCTCTGGCTGACGGGAATGGTACAATTGGAGCTTTATTGGTCGATCCGACGATTTACGATAACTTAGTGGAAATCACAGATGGTGCGAAAAAGAGCGCACTTTTAAGGTACGCAATTCGAGCGAGCTTGGATAAATAATTGGATAAATAAATGGAGGAGCTAAAGAGAGCGACTACTCTAAGCGCCGCTCCCGCTCCTCAAGTCAACAAAGTTTCGATACTTAATCTGCCTGCTTTCTCAAGAAAGTAGGAATTTCGTATTTATCATCCTCTTCCGAGCCGGAAAGCACTGAGAGCTTCTTTAGCTTTATTACCTCAGCACCCTCTTTCCCCTTTCTCATAAAAGGAGGGATATCCAACTTTCTCTCCCCTTCTCCTGAAACCATAGGCGTAGGAGAAGTCACATGAGTCATGCTTACTGAGATCTCATCCGAGCGCGCTGCACCGAATCCCGTAGCGATCACTGTAACTCTAACGGAATCCTCAAGCTTAGGATCGATCACCATCCCCCAGATGATATTTGCATCATCATCTGCTTCCTGATGAATCAGTTCAGCGGCTTCGTTAACCTCTTGTAAAGTTACGTCCGGAGAAGCCGTGACATTAATCAATACTCCACGAGCACCATTAATTGAGATATCCTCAAGCAACGGACTGGAGATAGCCTTCTCTGCAGCTGTGATAGCGCGGTTTTCGCCCTTACCCTCTCCGGTTCCCATCATCGCCATGCCCATCTCGGACATTACTGCCCGAACGTCAGCGAAATCGACGTTGACCAAACCTTCAAAGATAATCAGATCGCTAATTCCCTTAACAGCTTGATACAGAATCTCATCAGCACGCCTGAAGGTCTCAAGGAAGCTGGTGTTCCTACCCGCAACAGAGAGAAGTCTCTGGTTTGGAATCGTAATCAACGTGTCGACACGTGCTTTGAGCGCCTCAATTCCTTGACTAGCGTGGCGCATTCTGCGCTTGCCCTCAAAATTGAAAGGCTTAGTCACAACCCCAACTGTCAATGCACCGAGCTCCTTAGCAATCTCAGCAACAACCTCAGCGCCGCCCGTCCCGGTTCCACCGCCCATTCCAGCAGTGATAAACACCATATCGGCGCCAATCAGCTGTTCTCTAATCCGTTCTACGCTTTCACGCGCAGCAGCCCGTCCAATCTCCGGATCCGCACCAGCTCCGAGACCCTTTGTAACCTCCTCGCCGAGCTGAATCTTTACGGGGGATGGATTTGAGGTAAGAGCTTGCGCATCGGTGTTTGCGGCGATGAACTCAACCCCCTCCAGAC
>CAZJXY010000563.1:0-2584 GCA_964549925.1 uncultured Bdellovibrionales bacterium
TTCAAGCATACAACTCGCGAAGCAAAGTGGAATCGGATTCTCCTTAGAAGAGGCGAATGACGACATCAGTATTTTGGCTGGCGCAGCTCAGACTGCTTATATATGTATAAAGTTTGATAGTACCGAGAATTATGCCACAGGCTGGGTCAATCTTGCTTATATCAAACTAGAGCGACAGTGGTATAAGCTCGCATTTTCAGAACGTAATGATCAACTTTCGCTGCCGGGAGTAGCTGGTATACTTCGGATATTTGGTGCTCATCCCGAACAGCTCTATCCGCTTGATGAGTATCAATGCAGTTTGGCGTTTTCATTGGCAGAATTTTGCGACTAGTTTTTAAGCTTTTGTAATTGCATTTTTACGTAACTGGAAACCATGAAACTTTCAGAGAACCAAAGGAAAATTCTTCAGCATATACTACTACAGGCTCGCGGTTCGATTCCCTCCTTTGCGCGCGCGCTTTCGCTTAAAGAGCACAGCATTCGATACGCTATTGAGGAGATGACCAGTAATGGGGTTATCACTCCATTCCTAGCTCTTAATGTTCACTCTTTTGGACTGACAGACTACTGCCTATTTTTATCCCGAACTTTCTCAACTCAAGGGGTGCATCAAGGATTGTTAGCAAAGCTATGTGCAGCACCTGGTTGTGCGTGGGTTGCAACCTTAGGCGGCGAGTACCAGTACACAGTGTCTTATCTTGCTTCGGATGTTTTCGAACTGAATGATTTTATTTTGATGCTTTCCAAGGACGCCAAAAGTTCTTTCTTTGAGAAATCGATCGCTATAAGACTTTCATGGACGATGTACAGTCCCAAATATTTAGCGCCAACGAAACAGAGCCAAGACAAGATCGTTCGCACCAAAACTGAATTGAGATATACTCCGGATCTTTTAGATAAAAAGATTTTACGGGAATTGATTAAAGCTCCGCTTGCTTCCGACGCTGCGATAGCGCGGGTTGTTCACGAATCCCCATCAACTGTGGCATTTCGCATTAAGCGACTACAGAAGATGCAGCTCATTATTGGTATTCCATATAATTTAAATGCCCAGGCAATCGGAATGCAATCATATAGGCTCCTGGTGTATGAGAGGTATTCGAACCCTAAGTTGCGAGTTGAGTTGGAAAAGTTTGCTGAACGACATTTGAATGTAACGGCATTCGTGCATTGTGTTGGTGATTGGGACTACGAGATAAATATCGACGTAGCTGATCCGCGAGAAGTCGCAAAAATCACTGATCAGGTGTACTCGCAGTTTGGCGCCGACATAAAGGTGGTTAAAGCCTTGAGTGTCCTTGAGACTCATAAGATCGATCAATATCCATTTCCTGAATTAGAGACCAATTGAATTCTGAGAGTCTCTTGGCTGTTCACTCTATACGAAGCACCACTAAGCTGCCTTCCTAACTTTTACCTCAAGAGTCAACTGAACCGCCTTCAGAATTCTAAGCAGCCGACCTAAAGAAACTTTTTGGAGCTCCGACTAGAAGAGATCTTTAAAATAGATTCCAAATGCGATGCTGATCATTTATTCTCAAGGTAAAGCTCCTTAAAGAATGGGAGTTCTGTTTCATACTACGGTCGAAAAATGGGACGGGAGTGAGTGTCGCGGTTACGCTACGGATTGAGACTGCTGTTTTGTAGTGTGGTTAGCGGATCAATCACAATTGTGGGATCAGGTGTTACTAAGTGGCAACCGCCATGTTGGGGAATGTCCCCAGACATGCAGTGACAGAGACAATCTCCATTTCCACAGAATCCGATATAACTGCCACGTATTCTAATCACTTTCTTTCGGCCTGGTGTTGAAGGCGGAGGAGGAGGGGGATCGCAAATGCAATTCGTCCAAAGCGGCTCGCACATAGATTGAGCCGTCGCAACTTGAACCTGAGAGAAGCAAATTAAAGCGAAAATTATGAAACCTAAGCTTAGAGATCGCATATGCATAATAATAACTAAATAAATCTACGATAGTTTTATGCACTGAGCGCTCAGCGGTGCATTAACCCTCATGGTGCAACTACAGTGCCAAAGTGCATATAGAATAGGATCCATATTGTCACTCCCTCCCCTTGCCTTAACTGCCTGTAGTTACTTGAACAAAGTCGAAGTTCGAAACACTTCCCGCGAAATTACGAGAATGGGATAATTTGAAGTCTAGTAATCCCCCAGAAGATGGGTGTCCTGATATTTCTTACTCTGATAACACCCTGGGTATAAGTAGCGGTAATTATATCGGAAATCCAAATCTTTGTGATTTGCATATGAGAAATGTAACCCTCCCTTAAAATCCCAACATAACAGCTACAGGTTCATTTAAGGTTCTTTAATTAAGGGTGTTTATGTTGAAAAAGATTGGAATATTAGTTTTAGCTGTGGCGTTTTTAACCGCGCCAATCAGTTCGGGTGCTATCGAGTCACTTATAAGTTCGCCCCCTGATCCAACCGGGACGACAGTTAACAGCGGTAGCTGCAAAGACAAAGATGAGCAAAAATGTAAAGACAAAGCTGATAACAGCGCACTAACCAACGCCCTGAAGAAGTGTCAAGATTATTGTAAGCCGGCTTCGGTTAGGAG
>CAZJXY010000564.1:0-2582 GCA_964549925.1 uncultured Bdellovibrionales bacterium
CAAAAGAAAGTTTATTATAAACCTCAGCTAGAGATGTACGGGAAAGCCATAGAGCGATTGCTCGGTATCGAGCGACAACACTACACACTTACAGTGGTATTTCTGTCAGTCGGAGTAGGAACTTCACTTTAAGCGGCAAGTTATAATTTTGCCATTGGCTAAAGTTATAGATTCCTAGAAGTTGCTCAAAAAATAAAGCTGTATCTGAACTTAGAAAGTATGTTACTCTAGATCTATAGAGAGCGGTAGCAAATAATTTTCTGAGGGGATTTCTATGAAGTCAGATTCAAACCGCATAAAGCAGCAGATCCTTTCTGCTCTACGTCACCCAGAGGCAGAAGAGGGCTTATATTTTAGAAATCTTTATGCCCTCCATGAAGAAGATGAGCGAGATCCGGTAGAAGGAGATGAGGAAGAGATAATGTCCGCCTTAAACGATCTCGTAAAAGAGGGAAAAGTCACAATAGATCATAGTCGGGACGAAATTGTATTTATGATTGCCCAATCCCAAGCGGCTGCATCTCACTAACCAACCGATATCCTTCGTCCAATTTAGTTTTTTGGTATTTCTCCAAATCTTTGCGCTGCATTCTTAACTTACCCAAACCTCGTCCGATAAGTGTACTGCGCGCACTAACATTTAATTAATAATTTCAATTAGTTAAGTGCGAAAATCGCGTAGCAGTTTCTAGGTGAAACTCATAGAAAACGTTTGCGGCTTTGATTAACGGGTTTTGGGTAGTGAAGGATTTTAAAACTAAATTGGCTGAGGCGGTATCTGCGATTGGAATAGCCGCTTTAGTTTTGCTCGCCGGGGTTCCTTCACTCAACAATTTTCAAAATGGAATCTCCGACTCGAATCAAGATGCGGATAAGCTGCGCAGAGAAGAGTCAGAAGATATCCAGCTCAACACACAGCTTCAAAATCGTCCAGTAGATCTTGAGTTGGTTTCAGAAGAAAATAGTTCTGCTCCATCCAGTTTGATTGATGAGAATCGCTACGCTAGAAGCAACACATCAACTTCACACGGAGCAATTTTTTCTCTGGTCGGAGAAGTATCCGACGCATATCCAGACGCTGAACAGCCTTGGATCGCTGAAGAGCAAGAGATCAAGCTTTCACTCAAGCAGGGCCAGATCAAGCCCGGAGACTTTTTCTCGTTTAAGTTTTCGAATGAAGGCAGCGAAGATGATGCAGTGGCAACCTCGGTCGATACTCCTGATGAGAAAAGCGAAGTAGTGAATGGGTTATGGTTGGAAAAGGGAACTGATAGAATTAAGGGGAGATTTGCAATCTCCACAGTTGTTTTAGGGGACACCGTTGGCGTTAACGCTCGCTTTGAGAGCACTGATCTTCAAGAAGTTGTGATGATTGAGCATAAAGCAGATGGAACAACCGTGGCTCGAAAGCTTGATCAAGCCGGATTCCCCGGATGCGGAAACGATAGTCACGATGTGGAAACTTCGGATGAAGAGGGAGTTTATATCTCGGCAGATGGGTCCGGGCGAGGCAAGAATTCACAACAAAGAAAAAGAGTGAAAAAGAATAAGAAAAATGGTGCAGGGGAGAATACGTTATCACAAGTAACGAGTCCGCCAGTCTCAAGTACATCATCTGATTCACCCACAACCGTTAGAGTCCTGGTTCCTTACACCGCTTCTGCGGAATCTTTATCTGGCGGTGCAGCCGCAATGACGGCCCTGATTAACTTGGCAATCGCTGAAAGCAACTTAATTTACAGTAATAGTAAGATTAATGCGCGCCTTGAACTTGCCCGTGCTGTCCCTGTGGCAGATATCGCTGTTTCTAATATGTCTCAAGAGCTCTCTGCTTTGAGAAACACCACTGACGGCCTGTTGGACCAGATTCATACAATTAGGACTGAAGAGCATGCAGACTTAGTTTCCTTAATCTCGGCACGCAGTGAATACTGCGGAATTGGGTATCTTATGACCAGCACGACGAGTTCATTTAAGAACCTCGGCTTTAGTGTTGTTTCACGGGTCTGTGCAACCGGGTATTTTAGCTTTGCACACGAACTTGGCCACAACATGGGAGCAAACCACGATGTCGAAAATGCTGGGTCAGTGACCCCGGTAGTGGATGTAGGATATGGTTGGAGGTTTACTGCGGCGGTTAATAAAGCTTTATATCGAACTGTTATGGCGTATGCGCCGGGAGCTCGGGTTCCGCATTTCTCCAATCCAGATGTTTCCTATCTTGGAACTGCGACGGGAGCTACCAAAGCGAATAATGCATCGATCTTAAACTTTACCATTCCTTACGTGGCGCAGTTCGAAACGGATCCAAGCGAAGCCGCAAGTTATTCAATCTCTGGAAGCGTGACAGGTCCGGGTGGAGTGCCGCTTGCGGGTGTGGCGATCAGCGCAGGAAGCATCGGTTCAGCCACTACCGCAGCGGATGGAAGTTTCTCCATCTCCGGGGCGTCTGCGGGAAGCTACACACTTACTCCAACTTTAAGCGGCTATGCCTTCACCCCAGCAACACTCTCCGTATCTGTATCTTCAGCCAGACCACGAAAGCAATTGTCGCTATCAAGAGGGCTGCCGTGCCTCCGATG
>CAZJXY010000565.1:0-2556 GCA_964549925.1 uncultured Bdellovibrionales bacterium
AATCCTTGTCCAACCTATCGAGATATGAGATTAAACCGCTGCCAGCATTAAGCGGCCTTATTGAGTTGTATAGAGCATTTTAGGATGAGTAGGTCAAAGATCCCCTCAAAGGTCAATCGTCGAAAATTTATCAAAGCATCCGGACTAGCCATGACCGGCGCCGCCCTCTCAGGCTTTGGGGGCCGCAAGTTTAATCCCCCCTTAGCGGGTCCGTTTTTTAAGAACCCAAACCTTGCGACCAAGGCAATTATACTTGGCATGGATGGACTAGATCCTAAGCTTGTTAGGCGCTTTGTCGACGAAGGAAAGATGCCCACGTTTAAGCGCCTAATGGAGAAAGGCCACTTCGGGGAGCTTCAAACCACGATGCCGCCTCAAAGCCCGGTTTGCTGGGCCAGCTTTATTACCGGTAGTAACCCTGGCTCGCACGGGATCTATGACTTTATCCATCGAGATGCGGCAACCTTTACGCCGTATCTTTCGACATCGCGATCCTATCCGGCGGAGTCAACTATTGATATAGGCTCGTGGTCGATTCCGCTTGATTCTGGCCGGGTGGATCTTTTGCGTAAAGGCACCGCACTTTGGGAGCCGTTTGAAGACGCCGATATTCCGTCCACGGTTTATCAGATCCCGGCAAATTTCCCTGTGGTTGGTAAAGGCAAGACCAAATCGATTAGCGGCATGGGCACTCCCGATATGCTCGGCGGATACGGGGTCTCGACCTATTTCTCGGATACCCCGGTCGAAGGATCAGATAAGTTTACCTCTGCCAGAGTCGTTCGAGTAAACCCAATTAATAACCGTATCGATACCAAAATCAGCGGCCCGTTAAACGTATTTAGAAAAGGTAAGGAAAACGCTGAAATCGATCTAGTAATTCATAGGGACGCCACAGAAAATGTCCTAAAAATTGAGCTGCAGGGTCAGACTATAATTCTTACCCAAGGAGAATGGTCAGACTGGAAGCAGATCCGTTTTGAATTTATCCCATACTTTGCGAGTGCTGCCGGGGCGGTTCGATTTTTAGCGAAAGAGATTCATCCGAATTTTAAGCTTTACATGTCCCCTATTCAGATCGATCCGCTGGAACCTGGAATGCCGATCTGTGATCCTGCTGACTACTCAGCGGAAGTTGCCGAAGCGATCGGGCGATTTCACACACAGGGGCTTCCGGCTGATATTAAGGCGCTCTCTGAGGGGGTTTTGTCGGATGAAGAGTTCCTGCAGCAATCAACCACGGTGCTAGAAGAGAGCGAACGCGCGCTAAATTATGAATTGGAAAGGTTTTACGAGGGGCTATTATTTTTCTATTTCTCTAGTCCCGACCAAAATGAGCACATGATGTGGAGAAATTGGGACCCCACTCACCCATTGTATAAACCAGATGCCTCGAATGAAGTTAAAAACGCCGTAGAGTTTTTCTATAAGCGCATGGATACCGCGCTTGCCCGTGCAATGGAAAAGGTTGATAGCTCTACTCTTATAATGGTGATGTCTGACCACGGATTTGCCCCGTTTGTGAGAGAGTTTCACCTTGGAAGTTGGTTGATTGAGCAAGGGTATATGGCAGTGACCGATAAGTCCAAGTACCACAGCTCTAAGTTTTTTAATTACGTAAATTGGAATAAGACCAAGGCATATGCTCTCGGTATTAACGGACTCTATCTAAATCTAAAAGGTCGAGAGAAAAATGGAATCTTGAGCCAAAGAGAAGCCGACCAAGTTAGAAGCGAGCTAATTCAAAAGTTAGAAGCCTTAACCGACCCCGCTACCGGAAAACCCGTGGTGATGAAAGCTTACGACTCAAGAGAGATCTATTCCGGGCCGTACACTGATTTAGCCCCTGATATTTTGGTTGGATACCACAGCGGATACCGGATCTCCGATCAATGCGTGCTTGGTCAGTTCCCTGAAGGGATCTTTGGTGATCGCACTGACAAGTGGGCTGCTGACCACTGCATGGATCCTAGGGTCGTTCCTGGTACTCTTCTTACAAATTGGCGCTGCACCGGAAATGCGCCCGGCCTCTGGGATCTTGCGCCGAGTATTATTAATGCCTTTGGACTCTCCGTTCCAAAGCTTATGACTGGAAAAGCTCAGCTGGAAAGGACTTAAAGCGAATAGCGATCGTATTCCAGTTTAACTTTTGTGGTTCCGTCAACCGTTTCAGTTACTCCACCAGGGTGGCTTTTACTTACGTAAAGCGTGCGATTTTTTAAGTCCATCACCAAGGCGCAAAGAGTTCCTGCAGGCCCAAACCCCGGCACTTCCTGCCAGGGACTGCAAACTGATAATTCACCATTCGAACGGTCAGCCAAGATTGCCATTACCCCGGGAATATCTCGAACCGGAGTCTCACGTGCTAACTCATCGGCGCGATTAAAGCGTGGAATTGAGGAGGCAAAAACCGAGGGCTGTTCAGAGGCGATATAATGATTAGTGTGCACCAAGATTCCATTATTGGGAGAGGTCTGCTGAACCTTCTCACCTAGGTATTCAAAATTCTGACAACGGCCGTCGCTAGATCCTAGGGTAATCGAACTATTTGTTCCG
>CAZJXY010000566.1:0-2538 GCA_964549925.1 uncultured Bdellovibrionales bacterium
ATACGTTTCTTCGACTCATACTTGATTCACAAAGGAATTTGATCGCTCCCTCCCGAATAGAATCCGTATTTTCAACGAGATCCTTTAGGGAGTTATGCACTTCAATATCAGGTCGTAGGCCGTGGCCGTTGAACGAAGTTCCATCTGCATTGATCACCTTAACTGTAGTAAAAAAGCATTTAGCGCCTGCCGGTAGGGAGACAAAGGTTGCATCGCCATTGCACCCGGCAGTCTGTTGCCCTATCAACGAAACGTTTGAGAGGCGCTTAAGCTGCAGGGCAATCTCCTCGGAAAGACTAAAAGTACTTCCGTTCACCATTATGGCAGTCGGTTGAGTAACACTAAGTGCCTCGGTGCACGGCCAAAGCGCTTGATCGTGATAGCTATCTGGCAAAGCGCTAGGGCTAGCCCTAACTCCACGCACCAAGTAGGTCGGCGGATTCTCAGACGGTGGACGAAAAAAGGGGTACAAAGACGGCCGAATATCGACACGCGGATAACCTCTAAGGTCAAAAAGAACTGCGGCATATTGCGCGTGAGAGGAGAGTGCCTGCCTGAGCGAATCTACACAATCAACACTAGTCAGATCAATCTCCAGAATATAGCTCGGACACGGTGGTTTGTTGAATGTCCGCGCGGGAAGATCAGACGGTTGAAAGCTGCAACATACTCGAATCCCGTGACTTCTCGACTGACCCTTGAAATTCAATAGTAGGTCTTCCCCCTTCTTTCGACGTAAACAATACCCCCAGTCAAACAATCGGGTCGTTTTGGAAACGGGGGACGAGAATGAATAGGGCCACTCTTTAGCTGCGCTTTCCGCCAGAGATTGACCATCGATGCTGATAAGTTCATCACCAACTGCAATATCTGGATGTTCTCTTGAGTTGACTGCAGCAACAAATATTCGACCTTGGATCGAAGTCAAGCGAATATCAGGAACATAATTGGAATCGTTGATCAATGGGTGCTGAACTCCCAGATGATCGTCATTCAGAGCAGATAGCCTCAGCCGGATACTATGAAAATACTGTTCCGCGCTCAGATCAGTTGTTGGAATCTTTAATAGTTGGACAAGCAACTGTTGAAAGTCTGTTTTTGAATCAACATAGAAAAAGCTCCTAAGCACACTCCAAAGATGAATTATTCCCGCCAACTGTTCGGCTTTTGAAAGCCTCGCGGAAGAAGGAGCCAGCCAGGACAGCGGGGTATATCGGCTTTGTCCTATTGAGAACTCAGATCGAACGGCGACTTCTATACGTTGCCTATCAATTCGAGGTTTTTTAAGTTCCGTGGGAAGGTAGCAAGTCTCATTTATCCGATTGTCGAAAATGGAATCGTTGTCAATTAGGAGCGCCTTTGGCAGGCGTCGTGAAAAGCTGAGCGAGACGTTCAGAATTTTATTTTGGAGCTCGGGAGGAAAAGTAGCGAGCTCCGATTCGTCCAGAATGAGTCTAGCTTGCGAATTAGTTCGTAAAGACTCGATGATCGGACAAAACCAGTAGAGCGAAGTTAGATTGAACAATATGGCGTTACGCCCAGAGCAAAAAGCTTCAATCCATTCCGCGCCCAGTTTCTCCAGTTCAGTTGGTGGCTGTAACGTGGGAACACTAAATGAGTGGAAGTTATCTCCATCCGACTCACTCCAGCCATAATGGCGGATTTCATAAAGCGGTGAGTAGGGGAAGTGCCAGCTCAACTTCTCGATAAACGGAATCGTGCTTGGTCTAAAACAATCCCGCGATGCCCAACGTAAATCTAATAGTAATCCGGATTCCAAGTTTGCAACTGTAGGCGGAGTGACGGATCGAAGCTGATCATCCGTTTTAGACCAGATCTCTGATAGATTAACTACCGTCAAGGGCAGATCCTTGGGTAGACTCTTGATTTCATCGAAGTCACCTTCCCGATCATTTTCAGGTGATATGCGCAGCCATGGATCGTTGAATGATGTACGCAACAATTTATTCAAGGATCGAAGGAAATCATCCTCTTCTTCGATCTGATTAGCGAGTAATGAGGCCTCAAATAAAATCTTCTCAAACGAGAATTCTCTTAGCATGCGCGGATGTTTCAGGCTGAGTTCAGCCCAAATTAGCGCCAGTAATTCTTGTTTGTACTGTTTCATCGAAAAAAAGGAGAGGTGGCTCGAATACATCTCGAGCCACTATTAAGTTTAACACATAGGGTTGCAGGTATTAGCGGAACATTTGCTGGTAAAACCCGCCGTTGACTCTGCATCCAACGATTCACTCAAGGTGCTAAGAGCAAATTCAATCTCACTCAGGTCAATATCCTGCACGGCCTGAGATGTTGGTATTTCATTAGTTTTTTCCTTCACCATAGGGTCTGCGATCATCGTACTCTCCTTCATTCGTTTTGTTACTTAAATGTCTCAAAGCCAAAGCGGCTCGAGACACACTGGGCTTATCACCGTAACTCAACTTTTCAGTGCTGCTAAGAATTCAGAAATTGTGGGGTTAGCACCACAAACAACAGCCTCATCTCTTCTGAATTCATCTCAACCGATCTCCTATT
>CAZJXY010000567.1:0-2521 GCA_964549925.1 uncultured Bdellovibrionales bacterium
CTGAGGCTTCAAAATCATTGGAGTCAATGCCGGCAATGGCGATTTTAAATCGCACATCGCTTGGGTCCGTTTCAAAAGTCTCGAGAAACTTTAAAATTGAGAGAAGCTCTTCAATTTTGCGCCCGGATTTTAAGCTCTGATCAAGAGCATTTGCCAGCGGATTGGACGGGCTCCGTGAGAGGATGGCTTTGCAGATTGATTTGGCCTTCTCGACCTTCCCACGTTTTAAAAGAAGTCTAATATAATCGAACGCCAACCGATCGGTTTCCGGACGGATGTCGTATCCCTTGGCCATATGCAGCTCTGCTCCCTGCAAATCACCGGCGAGCTCAAGCGTCCTGGCAAGGTAATACTGTAAACTAAGTTCCTGCGGTTTTTTTGCCGCGGCCTGCTTTAACAAACTAGCCGCTGCGTTTAATTCCTTGAGGTAAACTAGAGTACTAGCAAGCAGGATGTAGTTATTAATCGAGTCAGGATTCTGCGCGATAATCTGCTGGTAGACTGGCACTGCTTCACTGAACCTTTCGGTGGCCTCAAGTAGTCCAGCGTATATAAATTGATTACGCATTGAAGGGTTGGCATCGACTGCGATTTTAGCCTCCTTAAGCGCCTGATCTGTTTTTCCGGAACTAAGATGAAGAAGGGTTAATTGTTCATGCAGCTCAGGATATGAATCCTTACTAAGCGAGCTCGCTCTTTCAAAATCTTTAGCAGCCTCCAAATGCTCTTCATTCTCAAGCGCTAAATTGCCCTTGATATAGGAGTGTAATAGAGCCGACTGTCGATCAATGTCAGCGTCAATCAATCCGGTCGACCCGTTCTCTAAATCACTAGTAGCTAAATTGACCGGGGACGGCCCTTTGTTTTTAGAAGCACAGCCACATATCGCCACCCCAAGGATGGCGCAAAGCACCATCTGACGAGTCGTTTTTCGTACCCTCAATAATTCCATTCTCAACCGTTATACCAACCCTTTTAGCATCACGCCAACATAGTAAGCGACTGCCCCAGCAGCTCCGCCTAGCATTAAAATCTCCATTCCGCTCCTAAACCAGGAGCGCAGCGTAAAATACGCCCGGGCTGCCCCTACCCCAAAAAGTGCGATTCCGGTCGAGGCAATACAATAGACAAACAGTTGATCAGTATTTTCTACCCCAGCAAGATAGGCATAAATATAAGCTAACAACGGAACAGAACCGAACATTAAAAAGGCAAAAAAGGTCACAGCCCCGACGATCAGTGGATTCTTTTTATCCTGTACAATCCCAAGCTCATCCAACATCATCGTCTCTAACCATACATCCTTATTCGCGGTAATTTGACTAACGACACGCTCAAGCAGTTCTCCATCAAAACCTTTTTCCTGGTAAATTTCCCTAACTTCTTGGCGCTCGTGTTCCGGAATATTTTCGATTTCCCAACTCTCCCTAGCTCGTTCGGAGTTATAGTAATCCTCCTCTGAAACCACCCCAAGATAATTTCCCACCGCCATTGAGAGACCATCAGCTAAAAGGTTAGCCAAACCTAATACGATTATTACTCCACTCGACATGCTTGCGCCGACCACACCGGCGACAACAGCGAAGGTAGTGATAATTCCATCAATTCCACCAAGCACTAAATCCGCGAGATACTCTGCGCTAATCGTATGGTGCTCTGCATGTGAATGCTCCTTAGTATGAAGAGTTGAGCTGGCCGACACATCGCCTTTTTCGTATGCCTGACGTACGCTAGGACGCCCAAGGCAAATGATTTTACTAATAAGCCTAAGCACTACCCCTCCTCTCTGCGATATAGCTTTCCATCATCTTCAGGATTGAGAGCAGTTTTCCAACGGCGATGCATCCAAAACCACCCCTGGGGATACTCCCGAATAAGTTGTTCGTAATCACTGGTTATGACCTGGGTAATCTCTTTCACCTTTTGATCATCGCTCATTGAGGAATCATCATACAACCGAGAAAAATCCTCTCGTTTTACTCGCATCGAATACCGCCCATTCGACTCCGGTATCAAAGCAGCCACCACTACTGGCGCATTCGTGCGTAGAGCTGCAAGGCCCAAAGCTCTAGTAGTCGCTGCCGGATGACCAAATAGGCTAACAAATACAGCATGGTTTCGAGTCACGTTCTGGTCGAAAAGGAAGGCCACATCACGGCCCTCGCGTAGTCGCTTTAGCGCAATCTTAAAGGCCCCTGTTCGAGAAATAACCTCGTTTCCATTACGTTCTCTAATAGAGTTCCACCAACGATCGATCAGCGGGGATTGGAAATTTCTCACCACGAAGGAGAGCGGGTGCCCCAAATAACCCATAACTTGCCCCTGTAGCTCAAAGCTCCCAAGGTGACCCGTAGCAACGACCAGCCCACGTCCCGGATTGGCAGCCTTGAATTCGCGATACCAATTCAGGTCCGGAAAATTAATCTGTGACTCACACCACTTGCGACTAATCAGCGGAAGCTTTGCAAAATCAATGACTAATCCAGCGATCGACGCGTACATTCCGGAAATAATCGAATCA
>CAZJXY010000568.1:0-2516 GCA_964549925.1 uncultured Bdellovibrionales bacterium
TTATTGTGCCATACGGCATTGCTTGTCAGTACGCGATGCGGTGGGCTGGGCGGTATAACCAATGAGTCGTCCGCAGCACAGGGCGTCGGGATCTCTGGGCAATTTGAATTGACTTTCGGGCCTTGCGCGCGGACACTCTCACCGTTATACCTTTATGAAACTGGCCTCTAGTTAGGAGAACTTCTTGGTATCAATTCATGCCGTGTTCGGAATGTTAACGGTTTTCTTGCCCGTGACATTAATCTTAGTTTTCCTTCTTAGATTTGTAAGAATGTACAGACTCAGACTACTTCCCAAGCCTGAGCAGTTTATTTCCAGAATCCTGGTGTTCCCGATTGTTACAACGGTGCTCAGTTTTTTTGTGAGTCACGCGCTTTCGTGGGACGGAAAATGTCAAAGTGATATTGGCGAAAGGTATCCGTGTTCGTTTGTCACTCACCTTATAAAGCCAGATTTCATCACGATCTTATTTGCAGTGCCCCTTTGTGTCTTAGCCATTTTAATCTATTTCGTGATTACCTCCCTTGTTTACTCGGTTTGGGGTCGGAGTCGAGCTATGGATCCATGAAATCAGTAAAGGTATAACAAAGAAGTGGTCTCGGATTCTCGGGCGCAGATGCCCTCGAACCGGACACTTTAGCCGTTATATGCCAGCTTAAGAATCAGAAAGGTCTAGTCAATGAATGTGCGACCAAATACGAAGCGACCTATTTTGGTGTGGGTCATTTCGATATTTTATGTTCTGACGGCGGGTTCTTCGTTGTTGTCGTCCTACCTAGTTCTCAGTGGATCGATTCCCCTTTCTCCTGGGCAGAAGGCGTACTTCGACAGTATTACCACATTAGATTTGATGCTTAGTATCCTACTCTGTCTCGCCAATTTTATTGGTGCTGTTTGTTTGTTCTTACTTAGACGCCCGGCTTTTTATCTTCTCACCGGTGCTTGGTTGCTCGGTATTTTGATGATGATATGGCACTCTTTATCAAAAGGATGGATAGCGGCAATGGGCGCGCTGGGCACAGTTGGGACGTTCATCGGCTTGGGAATTTCGGCTGTAATTTGTTTATACAACTGGCGCCTTCTTAAAAATGGAGTCTTAAGGTGATTGGCATATAACAATTCGTTCTGAGTCTTCCGTCAATGATAAAATAGCGAAAAGACGAATAGTCTTTTCACGGCTCTAAGCTGAAAGAGCTACGAGATTGGGCGAGCGAGCTGCATGTAGTGCCTTGAGGTAGCGCGCTTCGGAGTATGGGGTTTTATCTTTCCAGAGTCTAAAGATAATGCGAGTCCATTTGTAAGCTAGTGCTCTGACGGCGACAGAGTGGCTTTTGCCTTTCTGACGTTGTTTTTTATAAAAATTCTCTGCCCAGAAAGAAGTCCGCATTGATAGGAAGGTCCATTCGATAAAGGACTGTCGAACAGTCTTGTTGCACTTATAGCGCCACCTAGTCCAACATTGATTTCCACTTCGTTCAATCACTGGAGCGATTCCAGCAAAGCAGGCAAGCTCTTCGGCTGAGTTAAATTTGGTTCGATCTATCCCTATTGCAGCGAGTAGCCTGGGAGCGGAGATATCACCAGCTGAAGGTAAAGAGTCAAAAAGTTTACTGTCCGGTAGGTCTCGATAGACGGTCTCTATCTGTTCATTGTACTCAAGGATAGAGGCATTGAGGGCCTTTAGTTCTCTAGCAAGCCCTCGAACAAAGAGGCTATTAGAACTTATAATTGCTTGGTCCTCTGTCAGCGGCAGCGCATTTTTGAGAATTGCAATACGCTTTAACGTAAGCTTTGAGTTACCTGCCGTATGAGAACGGAAGAAATTAACGAGCTCTTGCTCTGAGGCTTTTTGAGCTGCCTCGAGATTTGGAAAGGAAAGAAGGAAGTCAGCCACGATATCTCGGTAAATTCGAGGAAATATCTCTAAAACCTCAGGGAAATATTCCTTAAGCGTACTGGTAAGTCTATTGCCTACCTTTTTTAACTGGTTCACTAAGCGTACTCGCTGCTCAGTAAGGCGCTGTAAGAGACGTACCTCTTTAGGCTCGGGGCTCCAGGGCTGCAACTTTGTACAATGGTGCTCGAGCAGATCCAAAATCAATAAAGCGTCCGTTGGATCATCTTTCGCACCACTTGGTGACCAGGCCTCTCTATACCTTGCGAAGGTATTAGGATTTATCGGATAAAGCACGATAAAATCATATTTCATCAGTGCAAATATCAACCCTCCTTTCGATTGCTCGAGAGCAATCGCTACTTTTCCGTTACCTGCTAATTTTTTAAGCGTCTCACCCCAAGTCGCGATGGAAACGGCACTATGGGCAAAGTATCCGCTCTGAGACTGACCATCGCGCTTTCGAAGCGCAA
Organism: uncultured Bdellovibrionales bacterium; assembly: GCA_964549925.1. Taxonomy (GTDB): domain Bacteria; phylum Bdellovibrionota_C; class UBA2361; order UBA2361; family J135; genus CAZJXY01. Next base: position 2,368 of record CAZJXY010000568.1, read on the forward strand.
AGCTGTGCTTCCTATCGGCCCAGTCTATTCCAACCCAAACATTTATTTCTTTTATCAGTGACATAGTCCTCCTCTATCATTTAATTGAGCAGACTAAAGGAGGCATGCTATGCTTTCAGTCGCGAAGGCATTATAGCGAGGCATTCTCA
>CAZJXY010000569.1:0-2506 GCA_964549925.1 uncultured Bdellovibrionales bacterium
CCATAAGCGCTACAAAACTCGCCGGATATGCGCTGCGAATGACCGCCTCAGTCAGGCCGCGCGGTGAAAGTCAGCTTTTGGTGCGTGTAAATGCGCAATACAACACAGACACCGTTGATGACCCCGGGCCCTACCAAGATTTTTTCGTGGCGCTTGAAAAAGCCATGTTTCTAACCGCGCAGCAGGTGGATTGAGCTGAATCTCTTCCAATAAAAAAAGTGAAGTCCGCGGCTCTAAAAGTTAGCATCTGTAAATAGTAGCAATCGTCTCTGATCAGTAACTGGACTTGCATGAATAAGCCCATTACCCAAGCCACTGGTAAATAAAGCAATTGAATTTGGTTTAATTTGGTGAATTTCCGCGCCTTCAACCAATCGGCTTAATTCTTCCTGAATTGCAGGGTCGTAAGGGCCTCTATGAAGTTTTTTGGAAAGTTGATCGAATCTCTCTTTGTCTACTTGCTTATTGTCGACCCACAACATTCCAGGTGAATCATATGTAACCTGAATACGGATAAACCTATCGTTTTCCAATGACGAATCTATATGCCATGGGAGCGGGAAAGGGTTGCCTAAATATTTCGGTTCAATGACCATTAGTTGATAACGTAAAGCATCCTGGTTCATAAATTGACTTAAAATGGTAGGAATCAAAGTCATGTCAGCAATAAGCGCCTTCAACATATCTTCAGGCAGTTCTGTGTTGCCTCGAAACACCGCCTTGTTAATTCGTTCGATGCGGCCCAGATTCGCTGAAGGTTCGATCACATTATTTAGTTGACCACCCTGATCAAGAAATTTTCTGGCAACTCCACAAAACGCAATATCCGGGCGTTCAAATTCTACAAGACACGAATCGCCTCGCATCACGGCTCGAGCTGCATCCTCGAAGCTACTGCGAGATAAGCCAAGCGCTGCTGGATATTCCTGGGCAGGATGAACACTTTCGTGAATCGGACCCTGTCCAGCTATTCTATTGCCGAAGAGACTGAGCATATACTTGTTATGCTTAACATCAGACTAGATGCATCCTTAGAGCTGTTTCAATCCAGGGCGGAAAGGGTGCGCCTCTAAATGTTTAACCCCAACGCCATGCGGTCCACTAAGCGGCAGCGGCCCGTGGATATACCGACCGAGTTAAGTGCGGGGAAAATTTTATTAGCACCATAGCTTAAGGTGTCCGACAATACCTTATGATGGCCAGTGGAGTTGTTAAGCTCTAAAGCAAACCATCTACGATCGGCGGCAGATTCAATGAATTTTTGATCAAACTCAAACCAACGCAGCATATCAAGATTAAATCCATCATGTAGCGCCAAAAGTAACTCTCCTCCCGCATACATATTGCGCCCGCCGAGAAGCTCCGAGTGTTTACAATCTCCTAAGCGAATCTCTCCATCGGCCCCAATGGCATAACTAAAACGAACAATCTGACAATCGACGATTGAATCCAAGGTGATACGACGCTTATGAAAATGAGTAGGCAGGAGCGATCCATAGAGATAAAATGCTTTTCTTAAAGGATCGATGATATCTATAATCAGCTCTTCTAACTGCTCCTCTATTTGCGCTGCCTGCGCCGGGTTGCGCTTTAAAGTGGTAATTAGAACGTTTCTTTTCTGTAAAAGCCCTGCTAAGTCGTCTCGAACCTCTGAAAATATTTTGTCGAAGATTATGTAAGATAAGGTGTTCGCTTCCGATAAGCGGCCTTCAGTATGCTGCTCTTTTAACTCGTCAAGCCATTTCTTGGCATCTTCTTGAAAACGCTGAAAGATGCGTTTGATCACATAAAAGCTCATGTTGTAAAGCTTTTCAGGAGAGAACATCTTGAAACCGCTTTGATCGTCACGATCGAATAATCTAATGTAGACTTCGCGTCTCGATCTGCCGTCTTCCACCATTTTCGCTAGACGAGCAGGCAGCTCTTCAATGCCAAAGGAAAGCTCCGGCGAGCCGTAGCGAGATAAGACTTTATCCGGGTGGCGTCTGATATCAACTAAACAATCCTCAAGCAGCCCGTAGCCGGTGAGCGGATAGCCTTCATCCGGCCCCTTGTATGCTTGTGCTCTACGGGCGTTATGCGCTCCGCTTTCCCGTTCGGCAATTGCACGCTCGATCTCGTTTTTCCAAATTCCGTAGATTACCGGCAGGTACTGATCGAACAGGATTCGCTTCTCTTCGTCTGAATAGTCCAAAACTTGAAGTCCGCTGCCGGCTTGCCGCTTGCATAAGGTATCAAATATACTATCTACATTGGCGCGAAACCCATCCAGATCCTGCAGCGGAATGTTCTCAGGGAAAATATTTTGGTGCATGCGGTGATAGCAACGCTCACTTTCCAGCATTTGCAGCCAAACCGAATGATCCCAGAAATAACGAAGCTGCCAATAGCTATTTAACCCTTCGATAGCTTCAGCTTGCTCTAAAGACGGCTGGAGGGTTTCTGTATAATCTGCCTTGCGAAACTTGGTTAATGCCGCACAATCAATTTTGTGCGCAGGTAGCTG
>CAZJXY010000570.1:0-2490 GCA_964549925.1 uncultured Bdellovibrionales bacterium
ATATTTAATTTCTCACTAGAGGTATAGCCAGCAATGCTGATGATCTCCAAACGATCGAGTAGTGCTGAAGGAATGGTGTCTGTGGTGTTAGCAGTGGCGATAAACATTACCTTCGAAAGATCGAAGGGAACATTGATGTAATGGTCACTAAAATCCTTATTTTGGGCCGGATCTAGAACTTCAAGCAGGGCGGCTGCCGGATCTCCTCTAAAATCAGCTCCAATTTTATCAAGCTCGTCTAACAAAAACACCGGATTATTACTGCCAGCTTGCTTCATTCCTTGTAGAATTCTTCCAGGTAAGGCGCCCACGTAAGTACGGCGATGGCCTCTAATTTCAGCTTCGTCCCTCATACCACCAAGGGAAATGCGAACGAAATTGCGCTTTAGCGAGCGTGCTATTGAGCGTCCGAGCGATGTCTTTCCTACGCCTGGCGGCCCAACTAGACAGAGGATTGGGCCAGCGCTGTCCTTGTTCAGTTTTCTAACGCTAAGATATTCAAGGATTCGATCTTTTACTTTCTCTAATCCAAAATGATCTTCTTCTAAGATCTTCTTTGCTACCTTTAGGTCCAGCCGATCTTTTGTAGGACTATTCCAAGGCAGATCAATCATCCACTCGAGATATGTACGTACGAGAGAAGACTCTGCCGCTTCCGGGCTCATCATCTCCAAGCGGCGTAACTGCTTAAACGCTTCCTCACGCGCCAGTTTAGGGAGATTGGCGCGTTCCAAAGCACTTCGAATCTCCGAGAGATCTCGTCCAATCTCATCCACCTCGCCTAATTCTTCGCGAATCAGCTTCATCTGTTCCCGAAGATAATACTCGCGCTGACCCTTAGTCATCGAATCTTCGGCTTTTCCGCGGATTTGCTCACTAATTTTAATCTTATTTATATCTTCGGTGATTAGCCTGTCTGCTAATTTCAAGCGCTTCACATGGTCAAATTCCTCGAGCGCAGCCTGCGCCATTCCTACGTCAAAGCGCGAATGGGCAAAAATCAAATCCGCCATTATTCCAGGATCATCTACTTCTTCAATAATCATCAAAAGATCATCAGAAACATCCTGGTAATCAACCATCGCTTGAATGTTAGTGCGCACTCGATCCATGATCTTTCGCACTTCGTTACTGAGCCGTGCTTTTCCTGATTCCATCAATGGTTCAATTCTGGCTTCGAGATAATCTTCACGCTTTTTCCATCCGATGATTTTTGCTCGCACCAATCCTTGAATCAGAATTTTTCTACGATCGTCGCCAAGTTTTAGTACCCTTACAACGTTCGCAACAACCCCAACGCGATATAGCTCTTTGACGGTTGGATCTTCTGTCTGCTGATCCTTTTGAGCCACCACCAGAATTAGTCCATCACTCTCTTGGGCCTTAAAGATCGCATTAATACTTATCGGTCGACCGACATAGAACGACATCATCACCGATGGAAAAGCAACCATTTCGCGTGCAGGCAATACGGGCAAATACTCCGGAATGGCAATATCCGCCAAATTGGTCTCACCTAGCGTAACGGACTCTTCCGCCGAATTATCTAAAATCTCGTCGTCAGACATCTACCCTCCAATTACAAATCTAGTCATAGCGCTCCTGTACTAATTTGGCTCAGCGGCCAGATCGAGACTAGCTCCGAACCTTGCAGTGCGACTACTGTAAATTCGCGGTGTACCTCGCCATTTGGATTCAGCCGTATCTCTCCCGTCAATCCCCGATAGTCAGAGATTGCACCAAAGGAATCAAGGAAAGGCATTCCCTCCTGTGCTTCTCTTCTAAACGCCGCCAACGCCATTGTTGTCGCATCGAAGCCTTGGGCCGCAAGGAAATCGGGTTTTCCTCCGTAGCGTGATTGGTAACTAGCGTTAAACTTTGCTACCAACTCCTGAGAGCTGTGTTGAAAGAACGGACTTACAAAAACTGCTCCGTTTAAAGCCGAACGAGCATTTGATATTGCTGTTGGATTATCCCAGCTGGCAGGTCCAAGCACGCGGACTCGCTGCTTAACTCGCTCCGGCAGGGTACTGATAAATATTGCGGCGCGATCAACAGAGTCCGGGAAAAATATGCCTTGCACATCGACCAAGGGGAGCTCTAGAGCAATTTGAGTCAACGCTTGGTTATCTTTCGGATAGTATGACTTATCATAGACAATCTGCAGCCCCAAAGCATACGCCTTTGCTCTAAATACATTCGCATACTCAACCCCATCAGGACTTTCAGGATAAACAATCGCAAGTTGCGAAATCTTCATGCTCTCCTGCACTGCTCCTAAGAGAGAGTCAATTTGACTCTCCACCGTAGCGCCGAGTCGAAACAGCCCGTTTCCTAAACGCAAATCCGTTCTTTTTGAGAAGGTGATCATCGGGACATTTCTCTCTGCCGCCAGCGGGAGAAGAGCCGATGCCACCTCTGCTAAAAGCGGACCGACTATCAAGTTAACCCTATCTTTCTCAACTAAATTTCCAAACTCTCTAATCGCTG
>CAZJXY010000571.1:0-2489 GCA_964549925.1 uncultured Bdellovibrionales bacterium
TTCCAATTCACGAGATCGCACGCAATTGACCATCGACCCAGTGAAGTTTGGTGATTCTTGCCGTCGTCATAATCAACCGTTCTCTAAATTTCTTGGCTTGTTGTTCAGTGATATTCCTTCTCCGCAGCTCCATTCCTCCGCAACAAAAAAAGTCACTGAGGGAATTATGGAGGAATTATGGAGGGGGAATTATGGGGGGAATTATTGGCTCTTCGCATCCCCGCGCGCAAAGATATCGGTAACGTACCTTAAGATCTCATCGGCGGCCTTCTCCGAGTAACCGAAAGTCCGGCTTAAATTCTGCCGAATCCGATCGACTCGCAGCTTAACCGCATCTTCGTGCAGTGAAGAGGCACTCCAAAGCTTGATTAGATCCTTTTCATCTTCAAACAACTTCCGAATCAGGGCGCTCTTTAAGCGCGGGTCGGACTCATATGTGAATTTCTGTCCGCGATCTTCCAACACTCGAAGGTGATATACCATCTCTCTTCTAAGATCGTCTTTTCTGGTCTCTGGAATATCAAGCCGCTCTTCAATTGAGCGCATCAATCTCTCATTTGGAAAGGCGACAGGTATACCATTAGCATCCGTAGACTTTCCCTCCTGCCTATCGATATACACCTTTATATTATCGAGGTAGTTTGCGCAGAGCGCTTGTAGAGAGTCCGGATCGTTGGCCGCGATTGCCTGAACCTCTGATTTTACAATCTGAGTGTATTCGGCGCGTACATCAGCGATTAATGATTTGTATCTGCGGCGATCTTTATCGTTGTCAATCGCAGGGGTTGTAGCAAGTTCTCTCTCAACATTTTTAAGCAGCGCAAGCGGTGTGACTTCATCGCTGCTAGCTAACATCTCGCCGACTAAGTTTCGCATAAATCTTGGTGACATTCCGCTCATGCCTTCGCGCTTTGCTTCGGAGCGAAGCGAGGCTGCGTCACCGCTGGTAAATCCCGGCACCTCTCTTTGATCATAGAGCTTCGCTTTTTGAAGAAGCGTAAGCCGGTTATTACTCGGCTCTTCTAATCTAGTCAGCACCGTCCATAAGGCCGCAACTTCAAGCGTGTGCGGCGCGATGCGATCACTTTCCGAACGGAATAACTTGCGGTAAATCCGCTCTTCATCCTGAACTTTTAAGTTGTAAGGGATATCAATCTTAATCGTTCTATCCCGAAAAGCCTCCATGGTCTTATCGGCTACGAGCTTTAAGTACTCAGGCTCATTGGTATGTGAAAGTATGACCTGATCTATATCAGCCTGAGCAAATTTTTTGGGCTTAATTTTGTGCTCTTGGGTAGCGCACAGCAGATCGTAAAGAAACGCCACATCCAGTTTCAAAACTTCGATAAACTCAATCATCCCGCGATTTGCTTTCTCGAATTCTCCGTCAAAATTAAACGCTCGGGCGTCTGAATCTGAACCGTAGGCAGCGATTTTTCGGTAGTTTATATCCCCGGTAAGTTCGGTTGAATCTTGATTCTTTTCATCCTTCGGCTGAAAGCTTCCGATTCCGACGCGATCGCTTTCTGAGATAATAACGCGCTTTACGCTCACATTTTTTAGCACCTTCTGCCAGTCGCCGGAATTTTTATCCAGAAGCTCTCGGAACTCCTGGCGGCACGAAGGGCAAAGGTCCCCTTGAATCTCAACATCCGCAGCGCGATCATTGACCCTTTTTAGGTTCTCTTTAACAACTCCGCGCTGCTCATTTGGAATGATATGGAGAGGCTCTTCATTCATCGGGCACCAAAGAGTCTTATCTGCTCCGGCAAACTTATACTCAGGGTGCGAAGGATCGAGTTTAAATCCGAGAGTGAAGAGCGCCCCCTCGTCAGTCTTTGAATACTCTTCAAGACCGCGCTTTAAAAGCCTGGCGATAGTACTTTTCGCCGTTCCCACCGGACCATGGAGTAAGATCACCGAGCTTTCAGCGCCTAAGCCCTCTGCTCCGGCTTTAATCACCGAGCATAATTTAGCTAACTGCGGATCAAGTCCAAAGACTGCATCCTTCCCGTTATTGAAGGGATCATCAAAGATCTTATAATGCGGTGTGCCGTCGTTATTTTGGGTCACTCCAAAGTGCTGCAGCATATTCCACATGCGCTCAAAAGCGTTTCTCGTGATCTCGGGGTTTTCTAAAACCTTTCCGATATACTCGGCAAAACCGCCGCGCCAACTTAGCTTATCGTATGTGCGGCGGTTTTCAGGGTCGGTTAGTGCGTTTAGAAACTTTTCGCCTTCTGACTTTGCGCGTCGGCATTGCTCGCCGAATGCACTTTCAACTGCACGAAGTTCCGGAGCTCCGAGTCTTACGTCATCGCTTAAGTCAGGGTCGCTATCGACACGTTTAAGGTTATCGTCGCGCATAATTACCTTCCACTCGATAAAAACTCTTGGATTACTCGTGAGACCTCTTGTTTGGCGTTGATCTCTGTCGGAATGACTTTCTCTTCACCGGCAAAGGCTTGACGCACCTCTTTTATGTATTG
>CAZJXY010000572.1:0-2485 GCA_964549925.1 uncultured Bdellovibrionales bacterium
GCCTCTAAATTCCTTCCACTCCCGCGCGGCAGCGCGGTTCAGTTCAACATATACCTATCAAGTTTCTTATCCAATATTCTCCATCACCCTGACACCTTAGTCCACCGCCACGCAGTCTCAACATCCACCTAGTAATTGCAGATGGTTACACTAATTCACCCGCACACCTAACCCGGACACCTAGCACAGCAAACCTTGGCTAGATGTCCCGGTGGATACAATTCTAGATGTACCGATTCAAGGAAACTTCAGGAAACTCCAAACGAAAACTATTTGGGTAACTATCATGTAAAACATTTCCTCTAGGAGTTAAGAACTATGGGAGACCTAAAGCCAAAGAATGATTCGCCTCGTCCCAAAAAATTACGTGACGTCGTTCGTGACAGGTTACGTTATAAGCAACTGAGCTACTATACCCAAAAACATTACCTCGCATGGATAAAACGATACATCAAATTTCATCTACCAGCGCATCCACGTGAGATCGGTCCCGCTGGAGTAGTTCAATACCTTACCTTCCTTGCAGCGGAACGGAATGTTTCTCCTGCAACTCAGAACCAAGCTCTCAACTCTTTGGTGTTTCTATACCGTGAGGTACTAAATATTGAACTCGGAGATTTTAAAGACATTACTTGGGCCAAAGAACGGAAAGCTATTCCTCAAGTCCTCACTCGGGAGGAGATCGCTATTCTATTAAATAGCCTTTCGATTAACCGACGTAAGTGGCTAATTGCAAGTCTTCTGTACGGTACTGGGATGCGCTTAATAGAATGCTTGCGACTTAGAGTGCTTGATCTTGATCTTAGCAGACTCACAATAAGGGTTCACGATGGGAAGGGCAACAAAGACAGATTGGTTCCCTTGCCTCCTTCACTACTGGAGCCACTAAAAAGAGAACTAGAGCGCTCACGTCACCTTTGGGAGCAAGACTGTCGAGAAGGTTTTGGGAAGGTCTCCCTCCCACATGCACTCAGCAAGAAGTACCCAGACGCTGAACGCAGTTGGAAGTGGCAATACGTCTTCCCATCGTTCTATCGCTCAATAGATCCAGAGTCTGGAGAAACCAAGCGCCACCATCTATATGATTCATATATGCAGGACGCGATCATTCTAGCCTGCCACAAAGCTGGTATTCAGAAGAAGGTAAACTGTCATACCTTAAGGCACTCTTTTGCAACCCACCTACTCGAGGCCGGTACTGATATTCGGACAATTCAACTCCTGCTTGGGCACTCCGACGTAAAGACGACTATGATCTATACTCATGTGGCAAAAGAACGCTGGAGAAATTTTAAAAATCCCCTAGAGGAATTACCCCAGCGAGTAACGCCTGATTTAAGCTCTTTGGTTCAGCTAGATATTAAAGAGCAGACTAGCTCGTCGGGCGTTGAGAACTCCACAGCAGCGTCTATCGCAAGCACCCCAACTTTGTTGGAGGTACGGTCAGCTCAGCCGGAAAATTCTTGGATAAAAACCCTTAAAAACCTCCTAAAATCTATAATCCATTGAACTTCGTCAGAAAATATCCGATAACCACCCAATGAAAACTATCCGCATTGCAGCCGGCCAAGGCTTCTGGGGAGACTGGTTAGAAGCCCCAGTTAACCAAGTCAAACAAGGTCCGATCGATTATTTAGTGATGGATTATCTCGCTGAGATCACCATGTCGATCATGATGAAACAAAAATTAGAGAACCCCAAAGCCGGTTACGCCAGAGACTTTGTTGAACTAATGGCAAGAATTCTTCCTGATATCGTAGAAAAGAAAATTAAGGTGCTGGCGAATGCCGGCGGAGTAAACCCACTCGCTTGCGCCGAAGCTGTTTTGGAGGTGGCTTCAAAACTCGGGCTTAGAGATAAATTAAAAATTGGAGTTGTGCACGGAGACGATATCGCCGGAAGAATCGGAGACTTCGTCTCTAAAGGTCACACTCTAAATGACATGGATACCGGGGAGCCGATTACTAAGATTCAAGATCAGATTCAAAGCGCTAATGTGTATTTCGGTGCAGAATCGATGGTCGAAGCGCTAAAAGGCGGCGCTAACATAATAATCACGGGAAGGGTGACCGACACAGGCCTTACCCTTGCGCCGATGATGTACGAATTCGGCTGGACTTTTACCGATTGGGATAAGCTTGCCGCCGGCACAATCGCTGGCCACATTATAGAGTGTGGTGCTCAGTGCTCAGGCGGAAACTGTTCGGTCGATTGGAGAAATATTCCGGACTTGGCTCGGGTGGGATTTCCAATCATCGAGGCTCAGGCCGATGGGAGTTTCTTTGTAACAAAACACCCTAATACTGGCGGACGCGTTGATGTGCGCACAGTAAAGGAACAGCTGGTGTATGAAATGGGAGATCCAAAAAGATACATTACGCCCGATTGCGTCGCTGATTTTACTTCGATTCAGCTCGAAGATGTAGGCAAAGATCGCGTCAAGGTAAGCGGGATTAAGGGGACTCCAAAGACCGAGTTTCTCAAA
>CAZJXY010000573.1:0-2474 GCA_964549925.1 uncultured Bdellovibrionales bacterium
AAGGACGCAATGGTCGCGGAACGACTCAATCGTGTTGACCGGCAGCTCCGCGCTGTTCTCGATAGCTGCACCGTAATCGCCGAGTCCCAATCTTTCTTTGTTCGGATGTGGCTTACCAATAATCCAGAGGTGCCAACCGACCAGCGCGAGCGCGCAGTTGCTTCGGCTAAGATAAGATATGAAAAGTATCTGAAGGCAGTTACCAATGCTCTTGGTGGAGTCACGCTTTCGCCGTGGGAGGATATTAAGCACGTGACGGTCAAAGAAGAGCAATTCACTTTCGAACCAGAATAGCTTCGCTAATATGGATATATGTGTTTCCTCATCAATGTCTATCGATCTTCTTTGGAAAAGCTCTGAAGATAACCGGTTACGTCAAACCGCGTACAAAGTCCGCATCTGAGACGGCCTAAGGCTCTATGATTATGTCGGGCATTTATTGCTGAGCTATAAAAATCGATGCTGGAAATAGTTGCAGTGCTATCTATCATATGATATCATTTGGTATCAAATACTGCGAGGGAAAGGCTTATGAGTGATTGGATGTCAGTAGAAGAGACCGCGAAGTATCTGCAAATGGGGAAAACGGTGCTCTATACCCTTGCGCGTGATGGGGGCATTCCGGCGAATAAAGTGGGCAGTAAGTGGCTCTTTAAAAAAGAAGCTCTCGACAATTGGATTGCTGCAAGCAATAAGTCCGTTAAATCGTTCTTCCTCGAAACTGAAGCACAGATCGATGAAAATCCATTGCTCAGAGAGCCTCAAGTTGAAGCATATAAGGCGCTCTACGATTATTTTAAGGCAGGGAAAAAGACAGCAATCATTCAAATCCCAGTCGGTTGCGGAAAGTCTGGGATTGCTGCTCTTGCACCGTTCGGAGTAGCTCGCGGACGAGTGCTAGTAATCGCTCCAAATCTAACAATTAAAACTGGCCTGTTTGAGTCTTTTGATATTACGAATCGGCAAAAGTGCTTTTGGAGAAAGAGAAGAATCTTAGAAGAGAAGGACATGCTAGGTGGGCCCTTCGCCTGTACTTTAGATACCGGAAATATTTCAGTATGTGAAAAATCACATATTGTCATTTCTAACGTCCAACAACTCGCAACTAATCCTGAGAAGTGGCTTGCTAAATTCCCCACCGACTTTTTCGATCTGATTATAGTCGATGAAGCGCATCACTCACCAGCCAATAGCTGGAAGAAAGTGGTCGAGTATTTCAGCGAAGCGAGAATTTTGAATATGACGGCAACTCCGTTTAGGAGTGATAATCAAGAACTAGATGGCGAATTGATCTATCGCTATCCGTTTAAGAAAGCGACGTTTAACGGATACATCAAAAATATCAAGGCATGGTACGCAGCCCCTTCTGAACTAACGTTTACTGCTAGAGGACAAACAAAAACGTACACTTTGGAAGAAGTTCTAAAGATGAAGGAGCAGGATTGGTTTAGTCGTGGCATTGCATTGTCAGATGTTTGCAATCAAACAATCGTAGATAACAGTCTAGAAAAACTTGAAGAGGCACGAAAGACCGGAACGCATCATCAACTGATTGGAGTGGCATGCTCCGTTGATCACGCGAAAGCGATTAGATCGATGTATGCAGCGCGAGGATTTAACACGGACGTAATTCACAGCGATCTCGCTGAAGATAAGAAAGAAGACGTAATGAGACGGCTCAAGAATGGCGAGCTTGATTGCATCATCCAAGTTCAAATGCTGGGCGAAGGCTTTGATCATCCAAAGCTCACCGTAGCAGCAATATTTAGACCCTTTCGAACACTCGCGCCGTATATCCAATTTGTAGGGAGAGTTCTCAGGGTAATTGTTGAAAATGATCCTAGGCATCCTGACAATTACGGGCATGTTGTAACACATGCAGGTATGAATCTGGATAAACGCCTTCAAGAGTTTAAATTATTTGAAAGTGATGATCAGAAGTTTTGGGAGGAAATAGTTGCTGGTGCTGATCCAGAACCACCTAGAGATGTAACTTCTGGTGCTGCAAGGATGAGGATAGGTGAACGAGCAGTCGCCAATCATGAAATCGTGGATAGTCTGATTGAAGAAGATTTTACATCAGCGGATGACGAAGACATTATCAAGGAGCTCGCGCAACGATTGGAGCTGCTCGGTTTAGATCCTGCTGATGCTAAGACGATTGTTGCCAAACAAAAAGGCAAGAGGAAGTTTGCAGACGCCGCAGAGCCCTATCAAATACTGCCACAGCGCCAGTGGGAGGAATCAAAAAAGAGATTAAATGAACAGGTCACCCGCTCAGCAAATCTTTTACTCAACCGACTTGAGCTTCAAAATAAGAGAGCAGGAAGGGATTTGGTAAATAAAGGAATCCCCGCAACTAATAATTTTACCGCCTGCTTGGTTGCGATCAATCAGGAGATCAAGAAGCGATATCCTAAAGAGCGTAGTGAATGGAGCGAAGCAGAGTTCCAAAAAGTATTTTCAGAGTTAGA
>CAZJXY010000574.1:0-2474 GCA_964549925.1 uncultured Bdellovibrionales bacterium
AGCTTCCAGTCCCCGAGTTTTGCCTGATCACATTGAAAGGAGGAGAATACGCCTATCTCGTACGCCGTTTTGACCGAGAGAAAAGACAAAGCGCCATCTCGAGGACTTCGCATCAGTACTCAATCTTTCGGCAGATGATAAGTATGAAGCAAGCTACTATGATGTCGTATTAGCAGCGAATCGCTACTGCAGGGACAAAGGGCTCGAACGGCTCCGAATTATTCGTCAGATAATTCTCAGCTACGTCTTAGGTAACAATGATCTTCACCTAAAAAATTTTCATTACTCGATACAGGGAGCTTTTATGAGATGTCACCAGTTTACGACATAGTTTGCTCTGCTCATTACTACCCAGATGCCCCGGAACTCGCTATCGAGCTGATTCCGGGATACGAGGGAAGTTTGGCCGCTGAAGGGTACTATACCAAAAGAGATTTCCTGGAGTTCGGGCTGAAAACAGGCCTAACGGAAAAACAGGCAGCGGGGATCATTAACGAGCTGACTTCGTTCGAATCAATAATTTATTCGCAGATCGAGAGATCGTTTATTCCGGAAGACAAAAGACCAAAGATAAAAGCAATAATTGAAGCGAAATATAATAAATTTCGAGCAAATTAGTTGTAAGCGCTGGAAATTGGATCCGACAAGACCAATACCCGGAGGATGCGTACATGGCGTGCTTTAGAAAAGGGGGGGGGGTGAAGGGTATCGAGAAAACCTTCAAAATAAGATCCTGGATAAACTAGGCTCCTCCCCCGTGAGACCACAATTTTGCGACTGAACTTTCGCCTGTAAGTAAGCGGTACCTAGTTCCCCGCTAGATCACTTTTGCGTCGGCCTGCAGGACTGAGGCAATGGCAAGTTCGGCGGGCATCACGGAAGCAAACGCCGATAACTATCTACAAATATTCATAAAAAACTGGTTAAGCTCATGGGCCAATCAGTCGTCTATATGACTTGAATAGCCCCGCAACGATAACGGGATGCCAAGGTGGCGTCATCTATAGTTATTAATTCTAATATTGCCTCCCTACAGGCGCAGCGGCGTCTTGCGTACAATTCCATCGACCTGCGTCAGGCTTTCTCCCGACTTTCATCTGGCATGCGAATCAATCGCGCATCTGACGATGCCGCGGGGCTTGCGATCGCAGAGAGCCTGAGAGTTGACCGGCGGGTTTACAGCCAGGGGATCCGCAATATCAATGACGGGATATCGCGAATGGCGATCGCCAATGGGGCGGTACAGGAACTAAAGAATATCGTAATTCGGTTGGATGAGCTTGCGGCTCAGGCAGCAAACGGAACCTATTCCCTGAAACAACGATTGCCGCTGGATGCAGAAGCCAAGCAGCTTGGGGCTGAATTCAATCGGATCATCGACACCGCTAAGTTTAATAACGAAAGTGTTTTTTCTTTTGATAACGGTGGGCTCAGGCTTCAATCGGGATACGGATCAGCGGGAGCGATCACTGCCAATGCCGCAGGATATGTTCCATCCAATTGGCGCTTCCCGAGCGTAGTAGATAAGACCGCCACGGGGGTAATAAGTAATAGCAACGCAGACTGGCAATTCATGTCTGGAGATGGAAGATATGTGGTCTTTAAAAGTTTTGGCTCGAATCTAGTAGCCGGAGATACGAACGGGCAAGAAGATCTCTTCGTTAAAGATATTATTACCGGAGAAGTCAAAGCGGTTTCAACAACCTCGAGCGGCGCATTTGTCACCGGCGCAAATCCTTACCCCGGTGGTATTTCGGCAAACGGGAGATATGTGGGATTTGAGGCTTTCGATTCCAACCTCGACCCGACTGATACCGATCTTTTTTGGGATGTATTCGTAAAAGATCTTGAAACAGGAACTGTTCGGCGGGCCAGCACTCATAATCCAGGCGCAACATTTAACGACGATTCAAGTGGCGCTTACACGTCTGTTACCTCGGATGGCCGATTTGTACTGTTTGAATCTTATGCCGGCCTTGCTACCGAAGATACTAATTTTGCAAGAGACATTTATTTAAAAGACTTCGAAACGGGGCTAGTTTCTGTAGTCTCCAAGTCTACTTCGGGTGTGATTGGTAATGGCCTATGTGATTCCGGATCGATGACTCCAGACGGGAGATACGCTGTCTTTAGTTCAACTTCTACAAACATTATATCCGGCGATACAAATAGTTCCTCCGATGTTTTTAGAAAGGATCTCCTTACGGGTGAACTTCTCCTGGTGAGTTCATCAAGTTTGGGCGTAATCGGTAATGGATTGTCATCATCCTCGCGCGCGAACTCAATTACGCCAGATGGCCGGTACGTCCTATTTAGCTCAGCAGCTTCAAACCTTGTTGCAGGAGATACCAACGGTGCACAGGATCTGTTTAGAAAAGATATGGTTACGGGAGAAACAATCCTAGTAAGTAGAAATTCATCCGGAATTCAAGGGAATGGTATTACCAATGAAGGGGCGATCTCTGCCGATGGAA
>CAZJXY010000575.1:0-2465 GCA_964549925.1 uncultured Bdellovibrionales bacterium
ACATCTCATCTTTCGGGGTCGATCAGAGCGGCGAGGTTTATCTAGTGTCATATGGAGATGGAAAGATATACCGAGTTTCTAGGTAGTGCCCGTTGCTTTAGGATTTTACACCGCTGATTTGCAGCTTGTGCGAATTAACTCCTCTCTGGTCTCGACAGTAACTGATCCACCCCCCCTGACTTTACTATGGTTCTAATACGACGCAGCGCCGATTCCTTCTCAGGTATAGCTGCGAGTATTTGTTGCACTTTAAAACGCTTCATACCATTTTTCCCGTAGGCAAATATTGCTCCCCTACCACACAAGGAAGATAGTGTGGCCTCAAAATAGGTAAGATCAGAATCCTCAGAGTGAAGCTCAAGCTGCTGTTTGGCGCGCGTTCTTAACTGGTCGATATTCAAGGGGCGCTTTGTGGCCAGATCGCCCTCGCCGAAGGAGCACATAATCGCAATAACCATCTCGGGGTGTTTCCAGTCCTGGCTCCTTAACTGATCTTTTATTGAGCTGTATTGGCTTGCCCGTCCATTCTCTTGGCTCTTAGTTCCATTAGAGTTTCCGCCATTTCCGATTTTGGCGTGCATAGCTTTTAGCGCGTCGATTGAACCGAACTCTCTTGGATGGGCGCGTAGATCGAAGTCATCGCCTTTGCCAAAGCTATGTTGAGCACTAAACCAAACTTTTCCCAATTCAGAGCAGTACAGCGCCGACGTTTCGGGGGGGAGCCAGATGATCCCTGGGTTATTGCTGAGCAGTAGGTTTAAAGCCTCCTGGCCTCTAACTCGATTCTGCCCGCCTTGGCGAATACCGAGTTTCTGAGCGATAGTTTCTACCGTGATTTTTGCTCCATCGAAGCGATCTGGTGGAGTTTCAGATTGAATACTCCCTATCAGTACCTCGACAGTTGTTCTCGATAGTCCCAATTCTGGTGCTTCCAGCGCCCGCCGCAAATTAACTTCTAACTCTTCTTTCCTAAAATCAAGTTGAGACTCAATCTCATCTAATGCCTTGGTGGTCGCGTATGAAAGTGGGGAAATTTGAGGATCCGGTAGCGCATTAGTTCCGTGCGATCTGGATCTGACAATGGTGCGATCTAACCTTGCTCCGAATTCAGCAACCCGGTCCGGATGTGCAGTCAATAACTCGTTACCTTTAGAACTGATTCTAAAATTGGCCTGAAGCACTGCATCTGCCACCGTGTCTCCAACGGCTTTTGAAAATAATCGAGCATTCGACGATGCTCGATCGATTAGCTGCTCTAATCGGCTCGGGGTGAGCAATAGCTCTGGAAATCTCTCCACAAACATTCGTTTCATGGTTGGGGGGAGTGGTGTGCTTTCCAATACGTCCAAGCTCTCCCTAAACGAAACAGAATCCTGTCTCTCTCTTAAGCTCTTGGCAGCTACTTCTTCGCAAACTACCTGAGACGCTCCAGTGACTTGAGACAATGAATCACGTCTAGCGAGGAGCTCTTTCTCCCTTGCTTTTGCGATTTCAGCCAGAATTCTCACGTGTTCTTTCCCTCGCTCTCTAGGGTCTGGAGCTGTTGGGTCAGTAGCGAGAATGGTAAGAGCTAAGCGAATCTCTTGATCTGTGTACAAAACGAGGCTAGCTGCTGCCGCCCTGACGAAGTTCCGAACGGAGCTCATAGCAGAGCCGTTCGGTTTTTGATCCGTACTATCCCCCGGTACAATCGCGCCTCTGCGCAGTAACTCCTCAGTAGTGCGCTTGGCCCCCAGTAAATCTCGTATCATCCTTGCCGCTTCCCTAACATGCGGGTCCCATTCTTCTCTCTCTGCGGCCAGAGTAACCGTGTGCAGTGCATCTGTTTCTATTGGTGAACGCATCGAATTCTTAACGTGGCTCAGAAGAGTTATATACTCTGGGATCTGCTTCTGTAGAGTTGCAATCCTTTGGTCTAAATTCTCCGGCGTAACTTTATCCATGGAACCCAGAAACGCTGTTGTCTTTTCGCGGAGCTCTTTTAGCTGAGGTACTTTCTCGAAATTTGAACTTAAGCACGGATCAATTGCTTCATTTAAGCTTTGAAGCGCACGAGCGGTTTGAACAAGCTCGGAACCGAATTTTAGGAGAGCCCGACTGTAGTGCTCGCTAACCTTCGATGAGAGCGCTTCTCTACGCTCCTTTAGCACCGAGGCAATCTCCTCTGTAATTGGAGTTTTCATACCAGAGACATGTAGCGCGGCAAGGTCGTCTCGTTCTAGCTTGTGATTAGTTTTGTTCTCAATTTGTTTCAGAACTACAGTCGCCGTGTCTGGTTCGCGATCGCATAAATCTATCAATCCCTTTATCCCGCTTAAGTATTCTCTGGAGAAACGATCAGCATTCTCAGCGTCGAGTTGATTTTTCTTTACCAACTCCTGCATCTCAAGTAGGTCTTTCTCTAAGTTCTCAATTGTGCTCTGAGCCAATCTAATGTGCGCCCCTAAAACGGGAACCGGATTCTG
>CAZJXY010000576.1:0-2456 GCA_964549925.1 uncultured Bdellovibrionales bacterium
GTGCAAAGCTGGGGAGTCTTGTAGTCATTCCAGATCTTGCGTAGGTCTGTCTCAAACCAATGGTCTGGGTGCAAAAACTGTAGTACATGACCAGACTGAAAACGCTCTTTGAGAAGGTCCATCCACAATTTAACAAACTCCTCGTCATTTTTCGCCCTTTTATTAAAGAGGTCTACTATTTTGCGCAATTCTTCAGGAAGTTCCTTGGGATGCTCGTGACGTCCTAGGTGTGGGTACCAAAACCAAGGCAATACCCATTCCAAAAGAATGTACAAAAAAACCACTGTGATGATTATTTGGAAAAGAAAGTTCACTAGATGTCTATTGTAGCAAAAAAGAAGAGGGCAGGATTTTTATGAGAGAGCCCAGCCAGAGTCTTCACTTTCCGGTGGGCATGGTCTCCAAAGTATGGTTTCGTCCTCCGGATCATCGTAATACCACTCGACCAACTTACCGTTCCGCGGAAGTCTGGATCGGTGCGGAGTTGAGTATGAGTGTTTGCGCAGCATACAACGAATTCTCTCATCGCGACGGGTCAGGTGTACTGTGTTTCCTGGTATCCAGTAGTCACATTTCTCAAACTCCCAAAGATCTTCCTCAGTCTCTTCGTCTGTCGTCAACTTACTTGCGCCCGTTGATATCGATCACTCATCCGTTCCCAGGGGAAACTGATTCCTGGCAACGGCTTGGATTGAAAGAGGTAATCAGGCGTAAAC
This sequence comes from uncultured Bdellovibrionales bacterium, assembly GCA_964549925.1. Classification (GTDB taxonomy): domain Bacteria; phylum Bdellovibrionota_C; class UBA2361; order UBA2361; family J135; genus CAZJXY01. The sequence continues at coordinate 717 of CAZJXY010000576.1, forward strand.
TCACAACCTTCTCTGACGAAAAAGGCTAAGGTTCTAACAATTCCTCCTTGTAACTCCAACCACTTCTTGGCCACCTTCATACTTTCTCCAGTCTCAACGATATCCTCACACAGTAGAAACTTGAGGCCTTTCATTGGTGGGATCAGTTTCGGAATTGATGATTCGATCACAATTCGTTTCTTTGGATCTCGTCGGTCCCGACCAAAACCAATTGAAAAGTGCGGAACATAGACTGGCAGCAACGCTCGCACTGCAGTCGCGACAAAATCTCCACCGCGCGAAACTCCAGTCGCATAGTCTGGGACAAAGCTGTCAGCTAGCAAAGCATCAGCCATAACTGTCGAAACAAGTTCGTACTGATACCACCTCATAATCGGAATAGCTTTCAAGATCTATCTTGCGAGCGAATATTGATCAAGATCTCCGGTATATGAGAGGCGGGTTGATGCCGTTCTATGTGAATCACGCCCTCAAGATCGTTAGCTACGTGTTTACTAATCACCTTGATACCGACTTCTGTTGGATAAATCGATCCGATCATTTCTCCTTCATCCCAAATCTCTCCCAACTGTACTCCCGATAGAACCGAATGCGGGGCCAGTTTAAATGTAATCAACTAAAGCGACTCTTTCTTCCGGAGTATCGTACTGCTCATCAGCAAAAGGTTTTAGCAATATTGTTGAAACCACAATTGCCGAAATAAATACAATTACAATCCCAACAAATACTGGAGCCGAAACAGTTTTGTCTCTAATCATATTCCTAGCAGAGTAAACCCCACCAGCAAGAATCAATAGCGTGGGGATTATTAGATAGAGAACAATTCCTACATTACTTAGGCCTTCCCTAAAAGCGTAGTAAGTTGTCAGTGCCAGGATCGTACAGATTCCAAAAGGCAAAACCTCAGTCCTATCCGAATCTGCAATAATATCTGCAGTGAAAAAAGCAGCTACTATGCTTAAGAATGCAGCGAAAACAAGCATCTCCACTGGTTCGCTGGTCTTATATAGCTCTTCTTCTGCCAGACTAAAGTAGAGCCCAATGTAAACCGCTACTAACTGCCCACAAAGCATAAAGCCGTGAAAGATTAGTAGTTTCACTGGTTTTCCCTCCTTTGGGTTTAACTAGGAGGATTATACTACTTGGAATCTAATTTTTGGGGAAAAAATGAGGCGCCCCGATCCTATGTAAGAATCGTTGCGCCTGTGTGGGTGGCTGAACGCCGGCTAGATCTTCGCGAGATGCTCGTCGACGAGGTCGAAGAACTGCTGCATCGTCGGCGATGGTTCGCCCTCGATACCTTCGCGGATCTCCTCGAGCGCGTTCTTCGTGCCGTACTTGTGCAGCCGCCGAGTGATCTCGTTGTCCGGTGGCATACCAGCGCGGAGGCTCTGGATCACCATGAACGCTGCGCCTTCGCCGTTGTCCCGATCGTAGAGATACGGATCGAGAGTCTCGCCATCGAGGTCGACCTTCATCACGCGCCCTTGGACGTAGTCGAAGTAGTTGCGGCCTCCGAGAAGTCCCCCTGCCATCTCCGTGTCCATCGGCTCCGGGTCGTAGGCCGCGAACCCGCTCTGCTGAGGACGTGCTCCGTTGTAGAGCGCAGCCAGTACAGTTGCCCTGTCCAAACCACTGATGTCAATTTCCAAGACATTTCCTCCTGTGAACCAGCCTTAACGATACTGGAAACTATAGCATAGTTGAACCTAAAAGTCAATTACTATAAGTCGATATGTT
>CAZJXY010000577.1:0-2443 GCA_964549925.1 uncultured Bdellovibrionales bacterium
GAAGTTGTTGGCTCAGAAGATCTTCTAGATATTTGGCAATCACTAATAACTCAATATTTCCCTGAACGAAAAGATCTGCTCAGCTACCAAGTAACCTGGAGCCGGCGTTCCCAGAAACGAGTACTAGGCTCATGCTCAATTTCAAGACGCAGAGTGATCGTAGCTCGTGAATTAAATTATCCTGAGTACGAACACTTTCTTTCGCCACTTCTTTACCACGAACTCTGCCACGCTGTTCTTGGAGATAAGGTAGGAAAGCGCGGTACAAAGCGAGCCTGGCACGGCGTGGAATTTAAGACGATTGAAAGGAAGCACCCGGGCATTATCGAGCTTAACGCTTGGATTAAATCCGGTGGTTGGCGAAAAGCGGTAAGGAGCGATCGCGGCAAACGATCGAGTTTGAAAACCTAATTTTCCTTCTGTTCCTCAGGAACAAGCTCACCGCCACGTTTGGTTAAGCGGCGCACGATCCTGCCTTTGGAAAGATCATACGGTGAGATCTCAACAACAACGTTATCGCCTGGCAATACACGGATATAATGCCTTCTCATCTTACCGGCAAGGTATGCCAGTAACTCATGCCCATTATCACATTGAACGCGAAAAGTAGTATTAGGAAAGCACTCCCTAATCACTCCGTTCATCTCGATTGTATCTTTTCCCATATGATCAGCTAATACAGCCCTCAAACAACTTAACTAGATTAAATACTTTTTAATGTTCTGTAAACGCCCCGAGTTTTCTAAATTTCTGGTAGCGCTTTTCGATTAAATCCTTGACCGTAAGCTTACCTAGCTCCGTGATCTGCTTTAATACAGCTGTTTTTAGGTTCTCTGCGGCCTCATCGTAGTTTCTATGGGCTCCACCGACCGGTTCAACTACGATCTCATCTATCACACCATTCTTCTTAAGATCCTGAGCCGTGAGCTGTAACATCTCTGCTGCTAACGAAATTTCGCTTACCGGCGGAGCTTCGGCGCGCTTATGCCCCCAAAGAATTGAGGCGCATCCTTCTGGAGTAATAACCGAGTAACAGGCATTTTCAAGCATCAAGAGTCTATCGCCAACACCTAGAGCCAAAGCTCCCCCGCTTCCCCCTTCTCCAATTACGACGCAGACTATCGGAACGGTTAAATCGGACAAAATTAAAAGGTTTCTAGCGATTGCCTCAGCTTGACCACGCTCCTCAGCCTCCATTCCTGGGTAGGCTCCCTGAGTGTCGATTAAACTAACTAACGGGAGCTTAAACTTTTCAGCCAAGGAAAAGAGCCTCAATGCTTTTCTGTACCCTTCAGGTTGCGGCATTCCAAAGTTTCGCTTCAACCGCTCTTGAGTGGTACGACCGCGCTGATGTCCTACAATCATTGTTGGGACTCCGCCAAGTCGGCCTATGCCCCCTATAATTGCTGGATCGTCTCGGAAGAGCCGATCTCCATGCAGCTCCACGAAGTCCTCTGCCATCCGTTCAATATAATCGGCGGTGCAGGGACGATCAAAATGCCTTGAGAGCTGAACCCGTTGATACGGCGAGAGTTTCCCATAAACTTCTTGGCGCATTTTCGAGACGCGATCTTCTAATTTTGCAAACTCATCCCGACGCGCAACATCGCCACCAGCGATCTGATCTTTTAGCTTTTCGAGCTGCTCTTCGAGCTCGACCAACGGTTTTTCAAACTCAAGTGGATGTTTAATCATTATGTAACAACTATTATTTACGGGTAGGCAGAGTCGCACGAAGTATCAGCGCTTGCCAATATTGGGTAACCTATCGTAATCTCAATCTTTTTTAAAGAGTATTTGCGCATCGATGTTCCAAACTTCGATCCCCTTGGGACAAGCGTCATACAACCGGCCGATTAATTCGGAGGTCTGTAGGCAAGGTTGAGCCTGCTCCGAATCATCTGGAACTACGCGCCATCCCAGCTTCCTCGGCTCATTTCTCCAAAAAGTAAGTTGGCGTTTGGCAAATTGCCGAGTAGAGAATGTGATCTTCTCCGCAAGTTCCGCTTCCTTTAGTTCACCCCTAATCACCGCGTGTGCTTCAGCATAACCGATTGATTTTAACCAACTATGACTCTCTCCAAATCTTTCTATCAGTCGGCGTGTCTCAATTAGGAGGCCGCGCTGCACAAGTTCTTTTGATCGTTGTTCGATTCTTTGGTGCAAAACCTCTCGCGGCCAATGCAGCAGTACAATTACTCCAGAGTATCTCGCAATTTTCTCATGCGCCGAGTAAACTTCCCTATTTTTCTTCGCCCCGAGCTTACAAATCTCCAAGGCCCGGACGATGCGCAGTTTATCATTTTTATGCAGTTCCTTTGCACGTTCGGGATCAAGATCTAATAACTTTGAATATAAATCCTCAACCGACTGCTTCTCTAAATCTGCTCGCAGTTTAGGGTCAGCCTCAGGCATTTCGGCTAAGCCATAGAGCAACGACTTA
>CAZJXY010000578.1:0-2438 GCA_964549925.1 uncultured Bdellovibrionales bacterium
CTTAACAGAAATACTTTCTATCACATCCGGATAAAGAGTTCCCTGAACAAGGTGGGTCACATTTTCGATTCTCCGAGCTTCCTCTTCAAAAATATCGATAAATACATGTCCGATGATTTTCCGCTTCTTTTCAGGCTCAATCACACCCTTTAGGGCATTCAAAAACTTTTCTTCAGCCTTAACCACGTGAAGATTCAACCCCAAACCGCCTTGCAGTTTGCCAAGCCTCTCGGTGATCTGCTCGGCTTCATTTTTGCGCAGCAGCCCATTATCCACCAAGATACAGTGCAAGCGATCTCCAACTGCCATCTGCACCAACTTTGCAGCCACAGTGGAATCTACCCCTCCGCTCAAACCGCATACAATATTCCCTCGCGGAGCGGCCTCTTTAATCCTTTTTATACTATCTTGAATAAAGGAACTTGAATTCCAATTGCGCTCGCATCCACAAATTGAAAATAGAAAGTTAGAGAGAATCTCCTTTCCTCGAGGGGTATGAACCACCTCGGGATGAAACTGAACCGCGTACTGTTTTTCTCTATCATTTCCAAACGCAGCTATCGGAATATCGGAACTCTTAGCCAGAGTGACAAATCCTGCGGGAAGTCGTTTTACGTGGTCACCATGACTCATCCACACGGCGGTCTTTTCATCGCTTGAAAACCCGGCGAAAATATTCTCACAAACTTCTACCTCAATCGTACTAGGACCATACTCCCTGCTTACTCCAGCGCCCACCTCTCCGCCCAAAGTCTGCGCCATGAGCTGCATCCCGTAACAAACTCCAAGCACCGGAATGCCGAGCTTAAACCACTCTGCTGAGATCCTCGGAGCATCAACGTCGTTTACGCCGGACGGACCACCAGAGAGGATAATTGCTTTGGGGCTCTTTTCACGAACAATCCCAAGCGCAACACTGAACGGGTGAATTTCACTATAAACTCCAAGCTCACGAATTCTACGCGCGATTAACTGAGTGAACTGGCTTCCAAAATCTAGAACTAAAACTCCGTGTTTCATCAATAAAGCCCAACTAAATTCAAGGATTTCAACAACTTTATTCTGGACCCCGAGACCGTTTAGCATCATCAAAATTAAGCGTTTGAATGGCTTTGGCTAGGGGTCCAAGTTGGGGACGGACTATAGCAGGATACCTACCAAAGTGGTACCGTTTCTATGGTTGTAATTTCTTGGATTTTCTAATGATCGATCCTTTTTTAAGGACATGGGTTTTCTTGGGCTTACTTTTGGCGAGTATCTCGCCGCTAACCCAACTGGTACATGCAGATGAGCCGATCGAATTTATTAAAGTCGGGGCAAATGCTTTTTTAGAGGTAAGCCAGGAGAGTTGTAGCGTCCAAATAATTCGTGCCCAGGGAAGCAAATCCGAACCATCCGGAATGTTTGTCCATATCGCAAACTCAAATATCCCTCTTCAATTTTTCAATCCGAGAGATCTTAAACCTGATCAGACTTTGATTAGTGCTTTTTTGGAGTTCAAGTCCGGAAAAATGTCTTTGTTACATCTTAACCGGAATCAGTGGCAGGTTGGAGGTAGTTTTAGCTTACTGTTCCCCTGCAACGTAAAAGTTAATTATGACGGCAACAACAATTATCTTACAGTCACAAAACAGAATAAAAGTTTTGCCGCGATGGTGGGATTTCTTGGCCTAAGCTCGGTCATAAACGGCAAAGATAGCGTAACCGTGCTTGAGGCTGCAGCCCAAGGTAGGCTCCTTACCCCGTATTCGGCAACTGGTGGTGAAATTACCCTTGCGAATAAGCCTCTCCCCCCTGAGAGCACAATTGGACTGCAGATTGAAGAGAAGCGCAGTGCATGCTTGGCGCCTAATGCGATCTTTCTTGATCAGACAGCCTACGAACAAGTTCGAGCCGAACCTGACGCCAAGAAAAAAGCTGAGATCATTAAGAAAGGCTTGAAATCTAAACCCGAGAAAGATCCCAGAGGAAGTTTGGTTATTTTAAGGTCCGAATCGCCGGTGGTCGGATACAATCCGGAAACGGACGATTTCTCGGTGCTAAATGAAGTATCTATTTCAGCCAAGGCAAAAATCTGCTCGGTTGCACCACTTGACGTGCAGTTCTAGGCCGCCTTACTTCTAGTCTGACTGCTTTCTCTTTTTTTAAATATGATCTTTATGTCATTCCCTTCAAACCCAAATTTTTTCCGCAACTCGTTTTTGAGATACCTTTCATAGGCAAAATTAACTTCCTTAGGGTGATTTACCACGATCACAAAGGTCGGTGGAGCCGTTTCAATTTGCGTAGCATAATAAAGCTTAAGATTAACCCCGCGGTAAATCGGTGGCGGCTTGGCGCAAAATGCATGATGGATCAGGTCGTTTACTTCAGAGGTAACGATGCGCTGATGAGCAGAGTGATAAACCTCTTTTACTGCCGCAAGCACCGACGGGCAG
>CAZJXY010000579.1:0-2437 GCA_964549925.1 uncultured Bdellovibrionales bacterium
CTCTAGTCACGATTGTTTTTCTGATCCTGGAATGGCGGGTGGGATTTCGTGGAGAGGAGCGGGAGATTTGGGCGCCGAGCTACACGATTTTTGGAATAGCACTTGCGTCGATCTTAGTTATTTGTCGAAAACAATCCGAGCAAAGTATCTTCCGCTCGGTTGATATCGTTCGAAAACGACAGAGCGAGATGCTTGCTATTTACGGGAACGCCGCGCTTAGTCAGGGAGACTTTAAGAACGCTGTAAGAGCCATAACCGAGGCTGGATCTCGTGGGCTTGGTATCGGACGGGCCTCAGTTTGGCTATTCGAGGAGAGTGATCAGGTTTTACGTTGTATGGATTTATTTGAATGTAGCTCAGGTACTCATACCTCTGGAACGGCATTAAGCGCTTCACAGTATCCTCGATATTTTGAGGCCCTTAAAAGTGGGCGAGTAATTGATGCCAGTGATGCACGGAATGATCCAAGAACCAGCGAATATCGGGAGGGTTATCTAAAGCCGTTGAATATCTACTCAATGTTAGATGCGGCTATACACTTTGGCGGCAAAATTGTTGGAACGATTTGTCATGAACATATAGGATCGCTGAGGCGTTGGAGTTCGGATGAAATTTCATTTACCGCTGAGCTGGCCGACCAGGTCTCACAGGCCTTAGCCGCTCAAGAAAGGCGAGAATCAGCAGAAGCGCTTCGAGTCAGCGAGCGTAAATACCGAGATCTAGTCGAAACCTCGAATGATCTTATCTGGTCGGTGGACTCGCTGGGCAGATTCACCTTCCTAAATCGTGAGGCCACTAGACGAATATACGGTTATGAACCGGAGGAGATGTTAGGACGGCCGTTTACTGACTTTGAAGATCCGGAGCAGATTGAAAAGGATTTGAAAGCGTTTGAAGAGATTAAAGCTGGTACCCCGTTTTTTTCCTACGAGACCAAACATCGCAGAAAAGACGGCAAGATCGTTCATCTCTCGTTTAATGCCATAGTGCTTCGAGATGAAAGGGGTGAGGTGATTGGCACAACCGGAACAGCTTCTGATATTACAGCGCGCAAGGAGTCCGAGACTCAGAGATCGTTACTAGAGAATCAACTCCGAGAATCGCAGAAAATGGAGGCTTTGGGAATCCTGGCTGGAGGTATCGCTCATGATTTTAATAACATCTTGAGCTCGATTAGCGGATACGGAGAGTTAGTTAAGATAGGAGTGGCCTCGGATCCTAAACTCTCCTCATCTGCCGACGCAGTACTACTTGCGGCCAATCGAGCTCGAGATTTAGTTAAACAGATACTTGCATTCTCCAAGCATTCCGCGGGAGAGCGAACCAGCGTCAGTGTTGGCAATGTTGTCGAGGAAGTTTTTAAGCTTCTAAGAGTATCTTTGCCGTCAGGGGTGAGTATTAGGCATCAGATAGATAAGGCACCGGTTGTAACCGGAAATGCCGGCGAGATTTTTCAAGTGATAATTAATCTCTGTAATAACAGCGTATTTGCCATGAAGGATCGTGGGGGCGAGCTGTTGGTAACAGTACAGACGGTGGATTCGAAAAATTTGCCACTCAAATTTCAGACGGAGTTGGCGCAGGAAAACTATGTCGAAATAGTGGTCAAAGATAGCGGAGTCGGTATTCGAAAGGATGATCTACCAAGAGTGTTTGATCCGTTTTTTACCACGAAGTCGATTGGAGCGGGCACCGGACTTGGACTCTCTGTGGCTCATGGAATTGTTGCATCCCATAATGGTCGGATATTTGTCGAGAGCATAGAAGGTCAAGGCTCAACCTTTACTGTTTTTCTTCCCGTCGGAGAACCTAAGAAGTTATCGGAGTTAAAGACTGACTTGGATCTAACTAAGAGTGGATCTGGGCGAATACTGGTAGTCGACGATGAGGAGATGATTGCACATCTGGCCAAAGAGACTCTTGAGCAGTACGGGTATAAAGTGACACCGTGCCTTGATCCCAGCACTGCACTCGAGATCTTGAAATCGGATCCCGAAAGCTATGATCTATTAATCTCGGATTTAACAATGAATCCGATAACGGGGATAGAATTGGTGAGTAAGCTACGAGCTTCCGGGATCAATATTCCGGCGATTCTCTGCTCTGGATATGGTCTAACTTTAGAAGATTACGATGAGGCAGACTCACTTTTTGCGGCGCGGCTTTCCAAGCCGTTTTCGTTACAGGAACTGCTATCCTCCGTGCGCAAGGTTTTGCACCAACCTAGGGACTCAGATTTGGGCGCGCTGGACAAAAAAGCCCCGCTCCGGGTTAAGGAAGCGGGGACTTAGGTACTTTGGGGGTTTAGGGGATAGGAAACTAAAAATTAAGCGCTTAGATTCACCAAATTTGATCCTGACTGCTTTAGGGTTGCCTGATTTACATTTGTAGCTACAGAAGCTGTTATTTCAGTGGACTGAGCTTCGGAGTCGATACC
>CAZJXY010000580.1:0-2436 GCA_964549925.1 uncultured Bdellovibrionales bacterium
TTTTTGAGCGTGCTCGACCTCGGCTGAATCTCTGCACGCGATCAACACTTTCATAGGATCTAGTTTGCTCCCTACCAACTCGCCGCTTTTTATAAGAGCCGAAAAGATTCGAGTCAATCCGATCGACATCCCTACTCCGGGCATACTATCTCGCGAAAGTGTGCTAAGTAAATTCTCATATCGTCCTCCAGACGCGATGCTCCCGAGGCCTGGGTGTCTCATCCACTTAACTTCATAAACGGATCCGGTATAATAATTTAGTCCTCTGGCTATGGATAAATCTGCAATCACTTCACCGTTAATGCGATCCTTCAACGCAGAAACAACCTGCTTTAATTCAGATAGGCCTTGAACCAAAAGCGCATTTGACTCGCTCAAATCGAGCGCGGAGATCTCTACATCACCAGTAGCGGAGGTAATAGACGCAAACCTCCCAATCTTTTCGGCAACGTCCTTGGTAAGCCCCAACTCTGACTGGAGAAGGCCAACCACTGGCTGTATTCCGATCTTATCGGTTTTATCGATTATTCTTACAATAGGCTCGATTCGATCGATACCTAGTCCTCGTAAGAAACCCTCTATTACCTTCCTGTTGGATATCCGAAACACATAGTCAGTTAGTCCTAACCCAGAAAGAGCGGAGTCAATTGCCTGAGGGACCTCAATGTCGCAACTAAGTGGAAGCTGACCGGGATTAATTATATCCACATCGCACTGAGTAAACTGCCGAAAGCGTCCCTCCTGCGGACTCTCACCTCGCCAGACGTCCCCGATCTGATAGCGCTTAAATGGAAAGACCAACTCACCTTTGTTTCTAGCAACATAGCGCGCAAGGGGTACGGTGTGGTCGAATCTAAGCCCAAGTGAGGTTTTGTTGTCAAAATCCTCTTCCGAGTTAAGGCGATGCACACCAAATATTTCATTGGAAACATCGCCTTGGTTTTTACCGGCCAGTATTTCCAAACGCTCCAAGGCGGCTGTGCGCAGCGGTGTAAATCCAAACAGAGAAAACTTGTCGGCTACTACTCTAAGCGCCTGCTCGTAAACGATGGCTTGGGCTGGAGTAAGTTCCATAACCCCACTAACTGGCTCTAGGCGATCTTTTGAATTGGAAATTTCCGCTGGTATGCGCAGGGAGTTCAAATCTCCCGGGGGCGGGGCGGCAAATTCTGGCTTTGGATCCATAGTTCGATAACTCACACCTAGTTTGACAGTATTAGTACCTTTATTGGTTATGGGCTTATTAGGAATAGATGTTAGGTTAATTCTTGGGTAAGTTTAAGTTTTCACGCAATAATTTCAGATGGTTAGCATTAAGACCAAATATAACTTTCGCCCGATGACGACAAAAGCTTCTACCATAATTTCATTGAGCCACGGGGAATTTTCAATCGTGCAACGACCTGATCATTTACTTCCCATGTTTCATTATCAGATTTTCATGCAAAGCCGTTTCCTAATCAACTTACAGAGTATTTGTTAGGGTTGGTGTTAGAGCCGCATTGCTGAGGCTCCATGAACCACATCGTACCTCTATTTTGTTGATATTATTACGCTTCCTAGTTGAGTAAGCCTGACCTTCTGAGGAGGTGCTGCAAGTCCACCAAATCATAAGAGCGTGGAGGGGGATATCTTGGAATTTGTAGCAAAATTGACAGAGGTGGGGGTGAACTATCGTGTCCCGGTTTAGGGTCGTGGGTACCCTCTATCGCGGGAGCGTAGAGCTTTACCTTGTATCTTGTAGAAAGCGTAGCTGCGTATCCTAATATGGCTTCTTTAAGGTCAGGGTAATTTACAAACCAGAGCGCAGAGTTTCGGCTACGTGTCGGTAAAAACGGCGCATACTTCTAGGACTCTATTTGCGGATGATAACCCACATAGGGGATCTAGGGTTAATGTCGGGAAAGTTTCCGAGTTTTTCATTGCTTCCAATTTTTTCCTCAGTTTGCACTACTCAGCTTCAACTCGGGTTAACTCAACACAAGTCGCTGAGGAAAGTACAGGAGGCAAGTGGCCAGTCTACCAAAGTTTAGAAAGTTTTCGGCACTCTTTTCAAATTACCTACTCTGGACTTTGGACATGGGCCGGCGCAACCGCTTCTATCGTTGAGTTATACGTAGTTACGGCACAGCGATTGGTTTGGTTAGCTTAAGAAATCCCCGCAGCAATACTGAGTTATTACCGAAGCGAGGTACCACTCAGAGACCATAGACTGGGGACATTTTCGATATTAGAACGGGGGTACTTGAGTCGAGTCACAGTTCTGTAGTTCTATGTCACAATTATTGTATGCATTGTTGGCCCGAGCATCGCATGCATCAGTACAGGCCTCCCACTCGTCTGAACCCGAAGGGCCGCAATCGTCATAACAAGCCGCTAAATTATCACTCGTAAAGACAATGCAGGTGAGGTGGGCCACCGAGCACTTACTTCTCG
>CAZJXY010000581.1:0-2433 GCA_964549925.1 uncultured Bdellovibrionales bacterium
TGTGAAGAAGCGAGAGGACACCCATAAGATGGCCGAAGCCAACAAGGCTTTTGCGCACTTTAAGTGGTAATTAAAAGGGAAAGGCGAGAAAGGATTTAATCGTGGCAAGTAAAGATTTAGGGAAGACAAGAAACATCGGAATCATGGCGCATATCGACGCCGGGAAAACCACTACTTCCGAGAGAATCCTTTTCTACACTGGTGTAAACTACAAGATCGGTGAAGTGCATGAAGGTACGGCTACCATGGACTACATGGAGCTTGAGCAAGAGCGTGGTATCACCATTACCTCAGCGGCCACTACCTGTTTCTGGAAGGGCTCAAACAATGATCGTCCTGAGCACCGCATTAATCTGATTGATACTCCCGGACACGTTGATTTTACAATTGAAGTTGAGCGCAGCTTGCGCGTCTTGGACGGCGGAGTAGTTGTTTTTGATGCTGTGAGTGGCGTTGAGCCGCAGTCGGAGACCGTGTGGAGACAGGCTAACAAGTTCGGCGTTCCGCGGATCTGTTTTATTAATAAGATGGATCGTGCCGGTGCTGATTTTGATACGGATGTGCAACAGATCCGTGATCGTTTAGGCGCTAAGCCGGTTCCGATACAGTTGCCACTTGGTGCGGAAGATAAGCACAAAGGGGTGATCGATTTAATCAAATTTAAAGCCTTTGTATTTGAAGATGATACCAAAGGATCAAAATTCCATGAGGAGCCAATCCCAGCTGAGTTGATGGACACAGCTAAGGCAGCGAGAGAGTACGTTCTTGAAACTGCGGCTGAGTTTGATGACACCCTAATGGAGAAGTACTTGAGTGGTACTGAATTGACCGAGCAAGAGATCAAGGCTTCAATTCGGAAAGGCACCCTGACGATGCAGATCTTTCCGGTGATCTGCGGAAGCGCGTTTAAGAACAAAGGCGTTCAATTCTTACTCGATGCAGTTTTGGATTATTTGCCTTCTCCTCTCGATCTTCCTCCAATTAAGGGGACTAATCCGGATAAGCCAAAGGACACTGAAGAAGTTATCCGTAAGCAAGACGAGAATGAGCCGCTAGCTATGCTGGCATTCAAGATTGTTACCGATCCGTTTGTAGGGGTGTTGACCTTCTTTAGGGTGTACTCAGGTAAAGTCACTCAGGGTATGACGGTTTATAACGCGACTCGTCAAAAGAAGGAGCGTATTGGTCGTCTCGTGCGGTTGCACGCTGACAAACGAGAAGATATCGAAGAAGCTTGCGCCGGTGAGATTGCGGCAGCAGTCGCGCTAAAAGAAGTTAATACCGGTGACACGCTTTGTGACATGGATAAGCCTATCCTTCTGGAAAGCATTTATGCTCCAGAGCCGGTTATTTCTATCGCGATTGAGCCAAAGACAAAGGCGGATGAAGAGAGAATGGGGCTTTCACTCTCTAAGCTGGCTAAAGAAGATCCATCACTCCGACTCTCTTCTGATCCGGAGAGCGGACAAACTATTATCTCAGGAATGGGTGAGCTGCACTTAGACATCATCCGTCAGAGATTATTTAGAGAGTTTAAGGTTGATACTAATGTCGGTAAGCCACAGGTTGCCTACCGTGAGACCATCTCTAAAGTTGCTGAGGCCGAAGTTAAATACGCTAAGCAGACCGGGGGTCGTGGTCAGTATGGTCACGTGCTTTTGCGCGTTGAGCCGCTTCCAGCAGCGACAGGATTTGAATTTGTCGATGAAATTAAAGGCGGTGTTATTCCTCGTGAATATATCCCTGCAGTTGAGAAAGGTGTTATCGACGCGCTCGCCGGCGGGATTCTCTCGCATTATCCGGTGATCGACCTTCGCGTCGCTCTGTACTTTGGAAGTTTCCACGAAGTTGACTCAAACGAAATGGCGTTTAAGATCGCGGGCTCTATGTGCGTCAAAGAGGCGTGCAAAAAGGCTGGAATGCAGATCTTAGAGCCGATCATGTCGCTTGAGGTAGTTTGCCCAGACGATTTCATTAGCAATATTGTCGGGGATTTAAACCGTCGTCGTGGACAGATACAGGGTATGGAGCCTCGTGCTGGAGCCCAGGTAGTTAAAGCCCAAGTGCCGCTTGCGGAGATGTTCGGTTATGCAACCGATTTAAGATCTTCATCGCAAGGGCGCGCAAGCTTTACTATGGAATTCCATCACTATGCCCCGGTCCCGGCTAACATTCAGGAGAGTATTGTAGCTAAATAATTTATTTAGCTAAGTAACAGTTTTTTTGGCTGTCTTAATTTTTATTTAGAGGAGCTTAACAACATGGCAACCAAAAAGTTCGAGCGAACTAAACCACACGTAAACGTGGGAACCATTGGTCACGTTGACCACGGGAAGACCACTTTGACTGCTGCTTTGGTCGCTGTTCAAGCGCGGAAGAACCTTGCCACCGCAAAGAGTTATTCGGATATCGCTAAGGGCGGTAACGTTCGTG
>CAZJXY010000582.1:0-2431 GCA_964549925.1 uncultured Bdellovibrionales bacterium
AACCATCGGATCGGAAGGAATCGCACCGAGAAATCGAACATTAGCCCGCAGGAACTTGCTGACTGCCGACTGCAATTGATCAAACGCCCATCGTCCCTCGCGCTCATTAGTAACATTATTCGCTATAACCGAGAAGCTTTTCTCACCATAATTCTGAGAGAGAACTTTGATCACCGCGTAAGCGTCTGTGAGCGAAGTAGGTTCAGCATTTATCACAACCACTATTTCACTAGCGGCCGCATTAAAATACATCACATCTGAACTAATTCCGGCCCGCGTATCGATTAATAAGTAATCAAAATCCAGCGCAATATTCTCAATCTCTTGCAACAACAACATCTTCTTTTCCGCACTGAGGTCAGAGATCGATTCAATTCCGCTCGCCGCAGGGATGATTGAGATTCCGAGTGGACCATCGAGAAGTATCTGATCGATTGAACAACGCCCCTCCAACACATCCTGTAAAGTACTCTTCGGCGTAAGTCCAAGAATAATATCGATGTTGGCAAGACCAAGATCGGCATCAAGTAAAAGTACTCGCTTACCCATCCGGCTAAGAGCCAACGCGGTGTTCACGACCGTGTTAGTCTTTCCAACTCCACCCTTTCCACTGGTGAAGCTAATCACACGAGTAATTTCGGGCACGATTCTCACTCTCCCTTGAATAGTTGCGGGACTGACTTTACCTTCTTGTTCGATACCTTTTGATTCGCTCATAACCTCTCTGGACTCAACTGTATTTATCCATTAACTTCAACAACTTAAATTGGCCTAACTGACCTTAAATCTCATCAATCGCTACCACCCCCAGAGAACGCACCTTAGTGCTGGGTGCAATCTCTTGGTGACTGATCACGGCCCAACCTGGGACAAACCTCTCGCAAAATTTAAACATCGCCGCCCTGAGATGCGGTGTCGCAAGTAAAAGCGGCGTCTCTCCCATCTCAACAAACTTTTCGGCCGCTCGATTTAACTTAGTAATCAGCACCTGTGCATGAGTCGGTTCCATCGCTAAAACCGATCCCTCATCAGTCATCTGTACACACTCAACCAAAGCTTGCTCTAAGGTTGGGGTAAAACTTACTAAGGTGAGCGTGCCATCTTTAGATGTATATTTAGCCGTAATAGTTCGAGAGAGCTTTCGCCGCACAACCTCTGCCAGCTTTTCAGGCTGCTTTACCGACACCCCCCAATCAGCTAAGGTTTCAAGAATTGTTTTTAGATCTCGAATACTGATCTGCTCACGAAGAAGCGATTTTAACACCTGTTGAACTTGACCCAAACTAAGTACTGTCGGAACTAACTCTTCGATTAATTTCGGATAATCTTTTGCCAAGTTGTCAACTAGTGCCTGGGTCTCTTGTCGACCGAGTAGCTCGTGAGCATGGGACCTGACTAACTCTGTAAGATGAGTAGCCACAACTGTCGAGAGATCGACCACCGTGTAACCTGAAAACTGAGCTTTCTCCTTCTCTCCTTGATGGATCCACAGAGCATCCAAGCCAAAGGCCGGCTCTTTAGTAGCTTCCCCTTTGATCGGGGCGGAGACGTTTCCGGGATCCATGGCTAGAAGATGATTTGGCTTCAACTTACCCTTGCCAATCTCGGATCCGCGCAGCAGGCACCGGTACTCATTTGATTTGAGCCTAACGTTATCTCGAATATGAATTGGCGGAACCACAAACCCATAATCAAGGGCAAATTGACGTCGAATCGAGCGGATGCGCTCAATCAGATCGCTATCTTTCCCCCCATCGACCAGGCAAACCAACTCGTATCCAACTTCGAGCTCAAGCGTATCAAGCGCTAGTAACCCTGTGACTTCCTCCGTACTTCCGGGTGCTGGTCCCTTTTGCTTTTCCGCCTCAGCCGCTGCTGCTGGAGACACATCAGCTTTCTTGGCACTATCAGCGCTCTTACCTTGAGTGTACCAAGCAAGACCACCGGTGAACAAACCGAGCAGCATAAACGGCACAAACGGAAGCCCCGGCACGATTGCTAGCGTAGTAGATACTACCGATGTTATCGCTAACGGACGATTGTATCGGGTTAATTGAGTAATTACCTCTGTACCGAGATCTTCCCCTGAAGCAGCTCTGGCAACAATTAATCCTGAGGCCACCGAGATGATGATTGACGGTAATTGGGCTACCAAACCTTCACCGATAGTCAATATAGTATAGGTTTCCGCAGCAGTCATCCAATCCATGTTATGCTGGACCATACCGACGAAGAATCCGCCGATAACGTTGATCCCCATGATAAACACACCGGCCTGTGCGTCTCCGGCAACGAACTTGGCAGCACCGTCCATCGCTCCGTAGAATTCCGCTTCTGAGGCAATCTCCTTACGCCGAGCTTTAGCTTCATCTTCGTTGATCAACCCGGAATTCAAATCTGAGTCAATCGCCATCTGCTTTCCAGGCATAGC
>CAZJXY010000583.1:0-2428 GCA_964549925.1 uncultured Bdellovibrionales bacterium
AACTGTGCAGTTGATGCTCCTATTAGGTCTTTGCACAATCTATCTGTACAACCTTAAGGTTTTAAGAATCGTTCAAGAACTACCACCGGATGCCAGGGTTTGGTGGCAGGCATTCTTAGTAATCGGTAATATGGCGATGGGAGCATTTGTCATAGCAGCGGTGTGCACTCGATTCGTTTTCCCGTCAATCTCGTTAGAAGGTAAGGGGTATTGGACATTGAGATCCTCCCCTATTCCACTGGGGACAGTCTTACGTGCTAAATTTTGGACCTGGTTTTTACCCGTATCGGCAATTGGCAGCGTATTATTGACCTCTGGAGCCTTTGCGATTCAGGCAGATTCTCATATTGTGATCGTAAGCGGCGTAATTAGTTGGATTATATGTTATGGAATCGTCGGATTAGGTATCGGGCTCGGTGCAGTTTATGCCAACTTCGACTGGGAGCATTCCTCTCAACTTGCTGCTAGTTTTGGAAGCTTGATATTTATGATTACCAGCACGGTCTTCATCGCTATAAATCTAATCCCCACCACAGTAATTATCCTGATGCGAAGCTTAAGATCTCTCGAGCACGATATTTCCGAGCTTGAGTGGTATGTAAGTATTACCAGCTGTGCGATTTTGCTGGCCTACCTTAACTTTGCTGTCGCAAGGTGGGCATTGAGTATGGGGGAGAACTCTCTATTAGAGAGAGAAAAATAATTCAGTAGTGTTGAATGGTGACATCAGTCTTACTGCTGATCGCCGTACTCCACCTTACGTCTTGAGTAACCCTCTGGGATCTGGATTGCAAAGACCTTTGGTGGAAGGGGTTTATTGACTGAAGATGAAGCAAGTTCATAGCTCATCTTCGTTTCTCTGCCGGGAATCTCAATAGTAAACTGAGCCGGCACCTCGACTCCATTTTTATCCTGATAGGAGATGAACTCAAGTCTGGCCCTTAGCTTTGCGTTAAAGCGGTCTCGCAACCAAACCTCTCGAAGCAGTCCAGTGCTTAAGTCGATCATGTAGAGTTCGCCAGACTGTTCATTTAAAATAATCCTTCGACCTGTCTGTTGATCTACAAAAAATTCAACGCCCGCCGATAAAACTCTAGAAATCGGCACGCGACCGCTTAACACGCCTAAGAGCGCCCCAATTTCAAGTGGGATATCAGCCAGGCTCTGCATGGTGGACGCATTGTCCGGTCCAACAAAGGCAAACTTTTCAGTAGTGTCTAAGAATCTAACCTCAGATCCATCTGCCGCAAGTATATTGAAAGCATAGGCGGAGTTTAACGGAATGCTTTCGATGCGCAGGAGTCCTGGCCTTTGAAAGGCTATCACCTGTCGAATTGTTCGTCGTTCTCCACCAACTTCTAGTAATACTCTGGCCAACGCTCTAAAGGACGTAATCTCCTCCTCGCGAGCTCTTAGCGTCTTAACTAGTTCGGGGCCAGCCTTTGACGCAACCGCGCTCTCTGGAATTTTGCTCTTCAGGGAGACCGTCATGCCTGCGCAGCCGCACAGTCCGAGACCGAGTAAAATCAAGAAAAATAACCCGCGATAAAACTTCATCGTTTTACCAGCCGCTTTAAGTCAGGGTTTTTCACGAGAATCTCTGCAATCTTACCTTCCAATCTGGCAATTGATTCCCGTTCTTCCTTGTCTTTTGACTCCCGGGCAAGCGACAGAGCTGTTTGGTATGACTCTAACGCTCGAGCTGGTTCATTTAACTTATCTAAGCAATCGGCATAATGCTCTCTAATCACAGCATCCTCTCCCGAAAGCGCCACAGCTCGTTCAAGCGACTCCCTTGCCTTCAGTAGATTCCCGCGCTTAAACAGAACCCATCCTTGCGTATCAAGAAAGTAGCCATCCTCCGGGTAAAACTCCAAGGCTCGGGTAATCAGCTCCTCAGCTCGCTCCAGATTCTCATTACGATCGGCCAAAGCATAAGCAATGTAATTTAAAGCCTGACCATGGTTCTGATTGGTTAACAACACTTCTTCCATCATCCGCTCTGCCTCACGGTCCTTCCCTAGATCGTGATAGATTATCCCTTTGGTAAAAAGTACTCGATCGCTCGCCGGTCCATTCTCTATTACCGCATCGATTGCATCGAGCGCATCCTCATATTTCTTCTGATCTCTTAATAAGTCGACCAAGTGAATAAGCAGCGTTTGATCACCTGGTCGCTCCTCTAGCGCCTCACGTAAGGCCTTCTCTGCGGCGTTTAACTTTTCATCCTGCTTCAATACGAAGGAGGCTAATGTTCGACCCTCAACATACATCTCTGAGCCCTTCTCGATACTCAATAACTGATCAACCGCAGCCTGCTTTCTTCCGCGCGAGGCGTAAATCGAAGCCAAGTAGTATCGAGCCTTAGAATTCCCTGGATTCCTGGCAATCACAAAAAGTAAGTTAAGCGCTGAGGCTTCAAAATCAT
>CAZJXY010000584.1:0-2421 GCA_964549925.1 uncultured Bdellovibrionales bacterium
TTCGAAAGAGTTTAGGACTTAAGTAGAGTTGCTGGGTATTTTGAGATCTCTCGATCATGGGAGATAAGGGTGCAACCCTCCACAATCGCTTGGGCAATAAGCATGCGATCGAATGGGTCGCGGTGGTGATTGGGTAGGTCTCGAATTTCAAAGACGTGCTCAGATGTCATAGCGAGCTTTTCAAATGGCTCGTCGGAAAGCGTAGCGTTCAGATCCCCAGCAACCTGAACTTTGCCGAGCTGCTCCTTAATTATAATTTCCCAAAGAGAGGCGCTGCTTATGTAAACTATGTTATCCGGGTCGGCAATAACTTTGCGTTCAAATGGGCTTAGTGCAGCGTCATCGTTAAGCCACCAAAGCAGGATATGAGTATCAAGTAGAATCTTCATTTGGTGGGAATGCCAAAGGCTTCAGCAATATCGTCAGGAAGGGTGTCGAAATCGGGAGCAATCTGAATTTTACCTTTTAATGCTCCAGGTTTACGCGGACGACTGTTGCTCAAGAACTGAACTATCTTTGCCACCGGACGCCCAGCTCTTCCGATTACTATGACTTCGCCCTTTGAGGCACGCTCGATGAGCGCTGATAAGGAGCTTTTGGCCTGAGAAATATTGATTAACTTATTCTTTTTGCTAACCATATTTAGCATTATAGACCAGATCTGGTCTGGTCACAAGTGCCTACTGGCTGAATTACGGTTAATTCCACCGTTTAGGACCTCAGTTGAGCCTGCGAAGTGATGCGGCTCGGCTTAAACTCGCACATGAATTCATCTCCTTTATCAAAACAGTGTCAACAGTGTCCTGTTCTTATTAATCGGTAAGATTAAATGGCAACTTTGCTGAGGGTCTGCCTGTTCCGGAAATACTTTGCATGCTAACAAATCAGTACCCATATTCTAGGCCTCATGCTACTTCTGCGCACTACTGGCGACTTTTCACTTTCGCATGAGGTTTATGATTCTTAGCTACTAACAAATTTCTCTGTCTAGTTTAGTGGGTAGGGATCACCTCTGAAGAAGTATCAAATCTGTCCAGACCCTTGCCGAGTGGCTACAAGTAGCTCACGACGCTGACTGACCTTTGAGACCGAATAGGCCACTACGAATCCGTTCTTGTTGCGGAGAGTATTGCTCGATAACATCTACACGATGAAGACTAGATCGCCGATTTCCCCATGGAGCAGCGAAGATATCGATATACGATCGCCAAGTGGTGCGATTTCTGTTTTAATACGCGGCGCTAGCGAGATCGCGATGGGAGCGCCGACATCCGGAGATCTCGAGCTTCCCTGCGGGAGAGCAATCTCAAACTGTAATCCCTCCTTAGCATGGTCGGATGATGAGCTCTTCATCGCTGTACCGCGCTGGACAAAAGATCGATTTCAAAGAATTGCTATTGTTCGTATTAGTGATGGGCAGTTCATTCAGCTTCCCAATGAATTTACAGTTCTTGCGATTCATAGCTTTAATAATCGCTGCATTGAGGGAATTCATTCGCCGATTTACAATCCGGATGTTATAAAGCTTGATGTAAATAGGGAATGCGCTGAATTATCCGCAAGAAAGAGTGGGATACCGTAAGTAGATTTTATTTCATGATCCCTCGGCTTGTTTATTTGCCGTTACAGAGTGTTTTTCCCCTGGAGCGCCGCCGTCATGAGACAAGTCAATAGAAGAAAACACTCCTCGTGAGCGGAGCGATAAACCGCTAGAAACTCGTTGAATCACGGCCCTTCCCTAGTTCTCTGAGAAGAAGTTGGGAAAGGGGGTGTTCTTCATTTAAAAGTACACAGTAGGCAGTATTCAGTAGATAGTAGGGGGGCGTCGAAGCGGCCCTCAATTTTTTAAGCATTAGGCTCTCCACGAGGCGCGGTATGCAGTTTATAGTGTCAAACAGACTTTACAAATATAGTACTACTATGCTAAACTCATTTTACTCATCCAATTTAGGGGCAAAGCATGCTCGACGTTATAGAACAAATTGAAGCCTACAATGACAGTCTCTTTAGAGAATTTGCTGACTTGCCTCAGCGCGATATATCTAAGGCTATTAGTTGGAAAGACCGTCTCGTTGGAATCTGGGGGCCTAAAGGAGTAGGAAAAACCACGCTACTTCTTCAGCGTCTAAGTAAGCAGAGAGGTAAAAAGCGATCTGAGCTTTATCTTTCACTTGATCACCCGATGTTTAGCGGCATCTCTCTAATCGAATTCGCCGAAGCTTTCTATAAACATGCTGGCACCACGCTCTATCTAGATGAGGTTCATAAGTATGAGGGCTGGAGTAGTCACATTAAGGCAATTTATGACACGCTTAAGAATCTCAAAGTAGTCTATTCAGGCTCTTCGGCTTTACACCTCCAAAAAGGTCAAGCGGACCTAAGCCGTAGGGCTAGCCTATATAAGCTGCCGATCCTGTCCTT
>CAZJXY010000585.1:0-2416 GCA_964549925.1 uncultured Bdellovibrionales bacterium
CGATACAAAGAAAACTGGAACGCTTCAATAAAGTTCGAGGATCTGGGAATTCAAATTACCAAGAACGGATACGAATTAATCAGCGCTACGACCTCGCCGCGATACCCTGTGAACTTACTTCACCAGTCAGTCACAGGAAATACCTTGCAGCCCGAACCTGCGTGTCAGCGTGTCAGTACATCTGAGCAATTAGCAGACAGGCTTAAGATTCATTCTGACTTGAGTCAGCATTTTCAGTCTATGCAGAGTCGCTTTAAGGAGGCTGACCAGCTATTTATCTCAAACTTTTCTACCGCGTACGGACCGTGGGTATATCAGCAACGGTCAGCGGATTTAGTTCAGCGCGATTTTGCGACCTTAGTTGATCGGCTTGAAACCGAACTTGGGGTTCGTGATCCGGAACTTGCGCGACTACTTGGCTCACAAGCCCTTGGGCAGGATCGCATCCAGAGTCCGAATGAGCTTCAGGTGGCCCACGATCTTTTAGGAGGTGGCAAGTCGCCACTATCAGTACTTGGAGCGATCTACGTAAACTCTATTCCTAAACTGACCGTGGCTGATCGGGTTGAGCGATTCATGCTCGTTGCACACGACTTCGATATCCTATCTAGCGATCGAAGACCAGATTTGCTTGCCTTAGCGATTCTTGCCTCAGACGCTAGTAACTCCACAGATCTTCGTCAAAGTTATGAGCGAAATTTAGACTTTTTACTTAGCCTCGGATTTAAGTTAGGGCATACGCTCAATAACACCGCTGCGCTCATGACATTACTTGATTCGCAATCATCAAGTAACTCATCACGAAATAATGAGATAAGAGCAGTCATGATTGAAATGGTCACTCGTGCGGGCTGGCCAGACGGTATCGAGCATCTTCCGGAAGCGGCGTTAATTGCGCGCTATTCACCCGGTCCCAGCAGGGTAAGCGCGGAAGTCGATGCGATTGCTAAGACACGGGATCAGATCAGATGGCCCTGCGTCAGCCCGGCGACGATGGCACTTAAACTCCACTACCCAGGGAATCGAAGCATCGTCCAGCTACTAGATCTTCCTTACATTGTGAAAGTCTTAGGGGGGTAGATTCCGTATAAGTTTGCGTACGAGGTAATTGCTTGGTTTACTGTCACTTAGTTCCCGGAGGTACCCACTTTCCGGTGGCCTCGGTAGCGTTGGGCCGAGTCAGCAACCCCGCCACACTCCCGTCGTAATCCGGGGAATATTGGCTAAGGCCCGGTGCGCAGAAGCTTGACGGATAAAACGGTCCACCTTGCATAATATCTATGTAGTAGAGCAGAGATCCTTCATAGCCCCCAGCATGCTTATATGAATTTTGATTCCAGAAGATCCGATCTTTAAGGCTCCCACCCAGATATTCCTGCATGGTTTCTGATACTATTTTTCGCTCCCAACGAGGCGCCTTGTCCGGTTTGAAAGCGAAACCGAACCAACCACCAATACTCTGATAACTTCTCTTGAATGCAGGCAGAAATTCTTCCATGTCGCGCCAGAAAAATGATTGACTGTCGCGATGCTTTTGTATCTTTTGCTCTATCTCGGCGTGCCAACTCCCGCGGATCTGCCCCATGCCGACTGTATCGCACAGATTCAGGTTTGCTCCCCGAAACGACGCGATTTTAGAATTTCCCAAATCGAGTTCGGTGACATCCGACCCAGGCAGCCAAAGTGATAGTTGGCACCCATCGAACCTGGCTCCTCTAAAGTTTGAGTCTCTGGCATCCGCAGTGTCTTCAAAGACGCAGTTTTCCCAGGTTGTGTTAGCGAGGTTTGATTGACTTAATTTTACGTCTTTAAATGTAATGTTCCGAAATCGTGAATTGGCCAAATATAAAGATTTGAGATCAAATCGGTAATTTAGCTCCTGATCCTCATACTTTATGGTATTATCAATCTTAAAATTTTCAAGATCGACAGGATGAGTCCAGATCACGGCATTCTCGTCAAGAAAGAGTGTTTGACAGAGGAGTTTTGCTGTTCGAATGTCATAAAATTCCGAACTCTGGTCACGATAGACCGTGACTCCCATGATTCCTTGTTCTTGAGCAAAAGTATGAAGGAGCTCAGCAATGAGGAGCTTCCGTTCTGTGCGGGCGTCTTGAATCCCAGAATAGCGTGAGGATCCACCTCGGTGTGAGAGATCAATTCTAAAACGGGCCCGTTCTTCAATGGAAACCTCGCGGCCCTCTAAAATCTTTGGGCCAATACTCGATTCGATTTCAACGTAACCTTGTAATTCAGGATTAACCAGAATACGTAAAGTAGTAAATTGATTACTCTGTCGTTGAGGAATGGTTACGGTAAATATACTAGAGTCCTGTGCCAGCCGAAAACCAAGTCCCGGATGATTTGCCGCCGCTTCGGGGCAGAGGCTTTCTAGCTGTGCGCCAGAGGCAGCCCC
>CAZJXY010000586.1:0-2414 GCA_964549925.1 uncultured Bdellovibrionales bacterium
CTGGAGGCGGCAGCGGCAGTTCAAGAAGTACTGGAACAACAGGGCTTGATTCCCTGCAAAATGACGTAACTGGGAATTCTAGAGTCAGAGCGGACAATCGGAGTCAGCGGGGACAAGCCTCCCTGCGTGCGGAGCAGAGACTTGCTTCCAATCGGCGAACACCGGGCCGTTCACGAAATGAGTCAGGATCCTCATCTGGCTCGGCGAGTGTCAGCTTCTCAGAAACATTGTCGATCACAGCCGACCCTTCGACGAATTCTTTGATAATCGCTGGAAGTAAGTCCGACTATGAAAAGATCCTGGAACTATTAAAGCAGCTCGATATCAAGCGCCGTCAGGTGTTGGTGGAAGCCGTTATTGTTGAGGTAAACATCAACGATACTGAAAAGTTGGGACTCGAATTTTTGACCTCCACGGGTGGCTCAGATGGCGGAGTTTTATTTTCAAACAATTTAGGATCGCTAGGTACCTTATTCACTGATCCAACCGGTCTCTCCAATTTCTCTATCGCAGCTGCTAGCTCTGGAACGCTCACCTTACCGGGAGACATTACCATCCCAACTCAAAGCGCGCTGGTTAATGCCTTGCAAAATAACTCGAACGCTAACGTGCTTAGCGCGCCGACTATCCTTGCCACCGATAACGAACCAGCTGAGATAGTGGTCGGTCAAAACGTCCCCTTTATTGCTAGCACCTCTACTAGCTCCGACAACCTAAATAACACCTTCAATCAGATTGACCGACAGGACGTAGGTATTACCCTTCGCTTAACTCCACAGATCAGCTCTGGCGAAACAGTCACAATGAATATTTTCACTGAGGTTTCGAGCGTAATTGCGGCAACAGCTGCGTCAACCGTTGGACCAACCACTACATTACGCACTAGTGAGACCACGGTCATTGCTAAGGATAAGCAGATGGTTGTTATTGGTGGACTAATGGCTGACGACGTCAGCCAGTCAGATTCAGGGGTCCCTTATTTGAAAGATCTGCCTGTTCTCGGTTACCTATTTAAAGTAACCACCGAAGATCGTAGACGCACAAATCTTTTGATATTTATCACTCCGCATGTAATTAAAGATCAGTACGATGCTCGAGACTTGACGGTAACACGTCGGGATAAACTTGAGGATGTAATTGCCCAAAGGGACTTTGGTCCGAGCCGACATGAAGTCCTGCGCGATCCGGCGATCGATCGCGTCTCGGAGGTCTCAGAATTCAAGGGGGAAAAACCGACTACAATTACCCCTCCACCTAAGGCTAAGATCATTCAGCCGCTGGAAGTTATACCTCCAGCCAGCGATAGATCTTCCATCAAGAATGGGAGTTCTGATGATGTGATCGAACTCCGTGTGTCTCCTAAGCTTCCCGGAGTAAGCGACCTTGAGCCACAGGCTCCACATCCGATGGGGAAATTTAAACCTGAGATGCCAGTCATTGATAGCAATCTGAATCAGAATTTGGTTGTTCTTAGAAGCCTGGGCGTTAACGCTCAAAGCTTGGCAGGCGAGCTTCCGTTCAAGTTAACTAAAGACTCGAAAGTAACAGGGATTGTTATAAGCGGTCCCGGGACTGGCTTCTTTGAGGCCGGAAGTAGCTATAGCTATCGTATTGGAAATACTAGCATAATCTTTGAGGTAGTTGGAATTTTCAAAAACACCACTGAAGCTGAAGATATATTTCCAGAACTGTCGTCTAAGTGGTACCAGCTTACCCCTTATGAGACTCTAAACTTAGGCAAAGGTCCTTGGATCCGAAACGTTCATTAGTATGGCAATCGATACACCCGCAGAACCCCCTAAAGGGGTGCAGTCCGAGCTAGATCCGCGCGTATTAGCTCGGCTGCTCGGTCTTGAATTTCGCGACAAACTTGACGCGCCCAAACCACCGCGCGATTTAAAACGTGGTGATTTCGATCGAATCGTTGGATCATGGGGAAGACAGTATTCTGCTGTGCCGATTGATGGAGATGAGAAGGAGGTATTGGTCGCCACATCTGATCCGCTTAACGTGACCGCGATTGACGAACTGCGCATCTGTTACGCTCGGGCCATCAGACTTGTCGTCACTTCTCCGGAGGAGATCACAAAAGCGATAAACGCGATTCGCACAAGTTTGATGAGCAACCGCTCTAGTGCTCTAGATTCCGAGGATGAGAAGGAGGGGGATGAAAGCTTTCAGACTGCACTGAAAATTGACGTCACTGATGCAGAAGACGACGATGCTCCTATTATTCGTTATGTGAACTCTATTGTTTTTAAGGCCAATGCTGAGCGCGCATCAGACATCCATATCGAACCCTACGAGACTCAATTAAAAGTAAGGTTCAGGGTCGACGGAGTTTTAACGGACGTCGCATCTGAGGATAAGTCCTTCCACGCTTCGATAGTCTCGCGAATCAAGGTTATGGCGGG
>CAZJXY010000587.1:0-2413 GCA_964549925.1 uncultured Bdellovibrionales bacterium
AATTATGTTTAGTCAGGAGAAAATTTGGGACGACTATAAATTTTCGATTTTAGTATATTTTTGTGCGTGCATCTTATCGCGACTATCCTGAATTAATGTCTACTCGTTGCGATACAGACGAACAATAGCACTCAAAATATTTTTCTATATAAATGGGCTCAAACTCGCTCTAGTAATATCCGGCGCTCCATCCACTCAAGACGTTTTGCTCTTCGAAAACGCTATTGGCATGGAAGAATCCGGCACTTGCACCATGTAGTTTACCCACAAGTGAAGTAAAGCTACTTGAAATTATTAAGTTTTTTAGGGTAAGGCTATGCACGATATCCTGGCTGTGGAATTATGAAATACATAAGTGCCTTATCTGCGCCGTCCTAGCTCAGTTGGTAGAGCAACTGATTCGTAATCAGTAGGTCGCCGGTTCGACTCCGGTGGACGGCTTAACCACCAAACGGTCCATACCGGACACATAGGTGACATGTTGTTAGTGAGACATAGGTAACACTTTTGGACCGAAGGGGTTGGGCAACGGTTCAAAGTTACTGCTTTCAGTGTCGAAGTATCCTAGATCATAATCGATAAAGGTGACTAGCCAAGTTTCGTCGGAAACTTGTTTTAGTCCTACCGAATGACCTGCGAACACGCGACTGAAATTTATTTTCTTCCTTTCGATACAAATTCTGCCACAGAAGGTGACGTTAACTGTTCTGTCATGCATGGGATAATCCAGAGAGGGTAATCCTGCATAGGTTCTTCTGGAAGGAGTATAGAGCTCTGAAGGATACTTCATATTTAAAGCCTCATGAGGTCGTTCTGTGTTAAATTCAGTAATGAAATCATCGAATTTTTCTTGTTGCTGAAGGAAGTTTAAGGCTGCGGGTCTAGTAGTTTCCTTCTTCAGAGTTAAATGCATTCTTTCATGTCTTCCATTTTGTTGTGGGCAGCCCGGTTCTATTCGTTCAATGGCGATACCAAGTCTTAGCCACCAAACGGAGAGACGACTGAGGTTAAACAACGAGAATGCACAAGCGAACGGAACCCCATTGTCTGTTCTAATAGCGGAAGGAAGTCCAAACTCTTTAAAGACCCTTTCAAATATCGTAAATGCGTACTTTTCCTTGGTACTTTCAAGAGCTTCACAAGCAATGATATAGCGAGTTGCTTGGTCAGTGATCGTTAGTGGATAGCAGTACTGTTTACTGCCTAACATGAATTCCCCTTTATAATCTGCACACCACAGGTCGTTGGGATTAGAGACCAAAGAAAGCGCCGTGCCTGTCACCTGAGGTCTTCTCCTGCCCCTTGGTACTACTAGACCATTACGATCCAGCACCGCATGAATGGTGCTTATCGCCGGTGGTTTAATCTCAGGGTATTTACGAACCAGCCGTTCTCTAATTTTTCTAGCACCCCAGTAGGGCTTATCTTGCTTTATGACCAAAATTGTTTTCTCTACTTGAAACGGCAGCTGATTTCCAAACCGCACCGGGCGTTTACTTCTGTCACTGAGAGCTTCAAGTCCGCATTCCTTGTATCGGTTAAATATCTTGTAGCCCGTCTTTCGTGAGATCCCAAACTCCTGGCATAGGCTGCTCATTTGCTCCCCATCTAACACCCTAGCTACAAACTTTATCCTCTCATCCATAATGCAACTCTCCTTCCATCCCATAGCGCCATTCCCCCCTATAGGGGGGAATCCTAACCCTTCCACACCGCTCCCAGTGATGAAAAGTGTTACCTATGTGTCCGGAACGTTCTGTTACCTATGTGTCGGAACGGAGAGAACAGTTCCGCCTGTCCCTATTTTTCGAATGGTATTTTTATGCTTTCTAGAGACATTTTTTTACACATTCGTTTATTTATCATCATGCTGTTGTTGCCTCTGAAGAGTATATCCGCGCAAGATTGCCGTGATCCCAACATAGTTTGGAAAATCCTTACTACCGAAGTCAGCATTACACTTGATCAGGTTGAACAAGAATATGCCATCTATTTTGACTCCTGTGTACACGCCAAACAGATTGATCTTACCGAGTTTCTCGCAATGGCGAGACGCGCTCGAAGCAATAGTCCAAAAGTAGCAGAGCAATTGGCCCAATATCCCGAGGATAAAAAGCAAGCATTAATCGCCAAGGTGGACGCAGTTTTTGGGCAGGCGGACACCAAATCCTTCCATGAAATGGATAAGAATGGGGATGCTATTTTAACCCGGGAGGAATACCTCAGCTCACACAGAGCAAGTTTTTCAGAGATTGACCAAAATCATGATAGTAGTCTCACCATTGAAGAAGTCAGGTCCTACGTCAACCGTGTAATGGCACCAGCACAAACACCGATCCAGGAACTCCTTACGAGCCTTAAAGAAGTCAAAAGACTTGGCGATGAAATCGCGACCATGGCACCTGGCGTAATA
>CAZJXY010000588.1:0-2409 GCA_964549925.1 uncultured Bdellovibrionales bacterium
TGAGCTATGTCAGGGATTTTTATAATCGTGCTTTCTCGTCTGTCACTCCGGGCAGTGATTGGTAAATCCATCTCCCTGTACCGAGGCTGAACAGTTGCCGCAGATAAAATCTTCGACCCTCTTAGTAAAGCGCTTCATTTAGTTACTTACTCAATTTCGCTCTAGATAACTCTCGGTCTTTCCACTTTTGAGAGCCTGCATAAATTCCTTAAATGGAGCTAAGGCTTCCTCCCCGTCCCCGAATCCAAAACTTTCAATCAATTCAATTCCTCGTTCAGCCTTTGCTCGACTCCAAAAGTCGCTACCTACGGGGCCCTCGGTGAACGGTGAGTTTTGCTCGATCAATTGCTTGCTGACTGAAGCAAAAACTTTAGACGGTCTAAAAAGCCAGATTCGACCTGCACAAGCGGTGCATGGCATTCCGGTGGTATAGAGATAAAATCCGTGGAGATCTTTAACTTTTTTGCCAGATCCGCACAAAATTCTCTGCGCGTTCGGCATAGCAACACCCTCAGCGTGAGCTCCACAGTCATTGGCCGGAACAACTTGATTGACATTGACTTCTACAAGCCTTCCATCCGGATAGGCTACAGCCGCTGCAAACGGCCCGCCACCTTGTGAGATGTTACGCCTAGCTACGCGGTGCAGGCGCTGCATAATTTCCTCACCAGAGCGTTGCTGATTCCAATCCGGGAGGATCTCCCGAATCCAAGCTGGTTGGCGATACAAAAGTTCTAACGTCATCTCTTCAGCGTCCTTCTAGTTTCCTAACCTTACTTACATCTGACTTATTGATCGGATCAACAATACGCTTTAAGACCTGCACAACGAAGGCATCTTTTGGGATTACTCCGATTCCAGCCTTAAGCACAACAATTCGCCGCTTGATTTCATCAGAAAATTCACCAAGTTTGACCGCGTCCTTAGCGGTGCAGACAAGCGTCGAGGCAGGATAACGATTTGCTATACTTTCAAGTTCCCGCATTGAGAAGATGTGGTGATCGGGGAAGGGAAAGAACTCGGCCGGGGCAAGATTCAGTGCTCGAAGAGTTCGGAGAAATCCTTCCGGCTTGGCAATTGCAGAAAAGGCTACCAGATGATCGAGCTTTTCCACTCTTGCTCCAGAAAGATCGAACAGGCCCTGTACCTCCATTTTAGCTCTAAAGATCTGAACCGATCTCGGAACAAGATCGCTTAGAGAGCGCTTTAGCTCTCGTTCTGAGACCAAACTTCGCTCAGTAAAAACCACAATATCAGCGCGTTTGAGCGCCGCTTCCCGAGGTTCGCGGAACATTCCCAGCGGTAAAAGTTCGGCTGCTAAAAAACTCTTCTCTGCCTCATCCGATCCTGATTCAACAGCGATAATATCAAGATCTCTCCAAAGTCGTCGGTGCTGAAAACCATCATCTAGAATAATTATATTTCCTAGTTTTCCAGCTTCGATAAATTTGACCCCTGCAACCCTATCTTTGGCTACTACAACCGGAGCTGCGTTTTCCCGCCGCAACATCAAGGGCTCGTCACCAACGCTTAATGGGGAATCTGTACTCTCTACCAGCTTTGGACCACGAAGTTTGCCGCCATAGCCGCGCGAGAGTATGACTGGAGCTTTTCCCCTGACAGATAGTTCGTGCGCTAGAAACAAGGTAAGCGGTGTTTTTCCATTCCCGCCCGCAGTAATATTCCCTATACTGATAATCGGAAGCGAGGACCGGTAGCTCGAAAAATAATTCTTATCATAAAGATAATTTCTAGCTCGCATTACCACTCCGTAAATCGACGCCAGAACTCCAAGTGGTAACCGCAACAAATTACTCATGCCCCCCCCGATGCGCTGTAGCTACTCGCCTTGGTTGAGTGGGTTGGGGATAAGGCATCAACTATTCTTCCGACCGCGCCTTGAGCGCTTTGCCAAACGCTCTGTCCCTGTTCGCCGATCTGCTTAAACTGCTGCGGAGAACTGAGCAGTCGCTCGATCAAATCAAGAGCTTGCTGTTCGTCTTGAACGGTTACGATTCCTCCAGCATGTTCAAGCTGCTCACAAACCTCAAAAACTGCCTGGCGATAATTCCCCATCGCCACAGGAACTGCGTATGCAGAAGCTTCAAGCGGATTATGCCCTCCAAAATTCACGATTGATCCACCGATAAAGGCGAGAGCAGTAAATGAGTATATCTGCTCAAGCTCCCCCATCCTATCGACCAACACTGCAGAATTAGTTGGCTGCTTCTGACTCAAACGCCGCTCAAACGGAATCTCGTATTTTTCTAACTGGCTGGCAAAGTACTCGAACTTCTCCTTATGCCGCGGCGCCACTACTAAAGAGAATCTCTGCCCGGCCTGAAGAGCACGTTTTATTGCGGGGCACTAGACCTGGTCCTCACCCGGACGAATCGAACCCAGGGTGAA
>CAZJXY010000589.1:0-2406 GCA_964549925.1 uncultured Bdellovibrionales bacterium
ATCATACCTTTGACATTCATACTTTACGTCTCAATCTTTATGACAACCGCTATAGATCTTTGCCTAAATCGTCGAGCAAAGTTCTATCTAAATTTCGGTATTAAACCAGTCCAAACCCCGGCGAACACCTGCATCCGATGACTCTTGCTCCAAGCCCCTCCTTCACACAGTAGAAACCCAAAGTGAACACCACCGACATCCTCAGCAATCGGCACAAATCAGGCTAACTATCCGATTTAACCATAGTTTCGATTTTAAGAACTCCTACCGGTTCGCTAGAGTCTTTACCAGTGTGCGGAATTTGAGCCCCTGAATTCCACTCTGAATTCTAGGCCAAAAAAATCGCCTAGGCACTGTCGGCATAGTATTATATGCATCCAATATACAGGATGAGCCACTCGATTAAAATTTTAAGATCCGTAGCTGCACTAGTTTTAACTTTTACGGTGCTCGCAAAAAGCGCCTCTAGTCAGACCATCCCGCTTGGAAACACCCAGACGGCGCTCCCGCCGATGAGTAAAGTTGACAGTCCAGGATACGCAATCATCGGCCAATCGGTTGGAAAGACTGGACTCGAGGTAATCGGGCGTGAACTGATTATGAGCGGTTCATTAAATGAATTCGGAACCGGTCACTATTTTCAGGTGGCTAGATTCGATCCAATTCGTAAGGTCCTATTTAATACATATATTAGTCCGCTACTTGGTGGGTCCATAGCCGAAATTAAAGTTGGTGATCTGATCGGAGACAAGGCGGAAGAAATTGTTGTCTCAATGAATAACGGCCGAATTTTAATCTATGACAATCTTCAAAAAAAATTGGCTTTCGAATTTAATACTTCGGTCGATGCAACGGAGGCACTAGCCCTAGCAGATCTTGATGGCGATGGAAAAGAAGAGATTGTAGTTTCAACGGGAAATTTGAATCCTCTCACCGCCGTGATGCGTGTGTTTAAAGCTTCCGGAGACTTGTGTTTTGAAGTAACTGGAGTTGGAGGAAGAGATCTTATTGTTGGCCAGTTTGACTTCGATTCAGCGCTGGAACTTGTGACTGGCGACGGTTCGGTAATAGACGGTGATACTGGACTGATCGAGAAAACAATAGCACGAGAGTTTTACCGCTTAGCAAAAAGCGATCTTGATGGAGATGGAATCGAAGAGCTTATAGGCACTTTTGGAAATATCTGGGCTTATAGTCTCATAGGTAGTCCGAGGCTGCTCTGGAATTTCTACAATTTTGATACTAAGTCAATTCATACGGCTGATGTGAATCACGATGGAATTGAGGAATTGATAGTTGGAGACGGTCAGATCGGCTTGGTATTCATCCTGGATATGCAGGCGCGAGAGGTATTATTGGTGGTTGAGAATTTCCGATCTGGTACACAGAATCTGAATTTTGCCGACATAGACGGGGACGGAGGATCTGAGATTATTTTCGCTGCAGGTTTCAACTCTACTGGACCGGATCAGATCTTTTTTGTTGAACCTAAACATGGAGAGGTTAAGTGGCAGAGCACCTTCTTATGGGGGCCCTTGCTCCCCCCGCGCGAAGGAGACGTCGATGGCGATGGGAGATCTGAGATAGTCTTTGCCGCTCCGGTTTCGGAAAGCGTTCCGTCCGGAGGAAAAATTGTAGTGTTGGATGCCCAAACCATGCGCCAAAAAGGGATTTCAGATCCGATTGGAGGCGGACGCTCTCTAATCGGACTGCAAGCTATTAAGCTTAGGGACCTAGATGGCGATGGTGTTAATGAAATTCTAATTAGTCGCGATGAAATTTTGGAAGGCGTGATCGAGGCTTATAAATTTGCCGCCGGCAAATTTACCCTGGCTTGGAGTACCCTTAATGTTCCTTGGCGAAAGTCAATCCTTGATCCGACGCCCAACCTGGCGCTTTTCAGTTCGCTTGAGGCTTTGGACATCGATGCTGACGGTTCAATCGAAATTCTCGGGGGAAGCGCGGGTATCGGCTCGAATTGGGAAAGCAACTTCGTATATCTATATGAGTATGCTGATTATGCGACGTGGGGGCGCTTGCCTACGCCTATGGGTGGGTACTTTTCACGCATTAGCGAGCTCGAAGTAACTGATATCGACTCGGATGGGGTGCTTGAGATAGTAGCGATGGTGGAGCAGGGGGATGTATTTATTCATGACGCCCAATCCCAGATTTTAGAAGCTGTAATCAGTACGGGAGATTTTACTGCGATGAGAGTTTTTGATAATAGCTTGGTATTAGGCGATAGGCTCGGGCGGATGTTGATATATAAACATCTAGCTGGTTCTTACCAGGAGCTGCTTAATATAAATATATCTGAAAACATTGTGGACGGAATTGATTTTTCGAAGGATCAGAAAACTATGTACATTGGAAGTGCGGGGAAACTTCGTAAGCACAATTTTG
>CAZJXY010000590.1:0-2397 GCA_964549925.1 uncultured Bdellovibrionales bacterium
CAACTGTTCAGCCTCGGTACAGGGAGATGGATTTACCAATCACTGCCCGGAGTGCCTGTGGAGTATGCACGTTGATATAAATCCCGGAGATCGCTCAGAAGAGTGTAGAGCGCTAATGGAGCCTTATTACGCTGAGCTACAGTCTGGGCAGGTAGTTATTATCCATCGTTGCACCGGGTGCGGTGTCATTAAGCGAAATCGATCGGCGGATTTGGACAATAAAGACCAGCTGGCACAGTTGATTGCGCTTAGAGTTGCAAGGTTGTAACCCGCCCATAAGTCTAAGTTTTTTTGGCCTATGCAATCTGAGGGAAATATTCCCTCATAATATATAAACAAGCCTTTTGGCTTAGGTCGGGAATTACTAAATATGAAAGTTACATGGAGGTTTTTGTGCGCACAGAAAAAACAATCATTACTTCGCTGCTTATTCTGTCATTACTTTTATCTATACTTGGGTGTAAGTCCGCCGGTATCGACTTGGGAAAGGCTGTGAAAAAGGCAAAAGATGAGATTACGAATGGTGCCACAGACCAGGCCAAAAAAACGATTAATGGCGAGATCAGTAATGTTAAGAAAAAATTTAGCGCTTCAGCCAATTCATGCGAAGAACTAGATGAATTCCTTGCTGGGTTAAATGAAAATGGTGGAATTGACGGACTCAAAGATCTTTCTACTTCCGCCAGAGGTGCTGGTCTTTCGACTGAAGCTGATGAGATTGATGACCTAATTAAACAGCTAAACGAAAGATACTGCGAGTGCCATCCAAAAGATCCTATATGTCCGGACAATGATGGCGACTCTGATCCAGTTTATCAATCGCGAAGCAGTGCCAATCTGGAGCTTCGCTAATCTAGAATACTTGAAGGCTAGAAAAGGCTTCCTGCCAGTAATGCTTAGGTGGGGAAGCCTTTTTCGCGCTAAGGACTTATTCTTAATTAGATCCCATGCTCTGTCCTAGGTGCGGCTCAAAGATGCAGATCAAAGCCTTCATTACAGATTCAAATGAGATCGAACGCTATATGCGAAAACAAAACATTCCAGATTACAGAGCTCCCCCTAAGATTACCCGCTCAAGTCTCAAGCCTCAGCTAGTGCTTGATGCCGACCTCAGCTAACGTTGAAACGCCTTAACTCAGGGCCGGAAGTATCAATCTAACTTTTTAACCCTGATTTCGTTGCTAAAACAGCTGGAACCGGTTTGTAATTAAGATTCAACTCCAAATTCAGCTTCGAAACCCCTCAAACTCCAATTGCTGGGGCAGGCCAGCACGGTATCACAGACTGTTTTCAGCCCGTTTTAACGCCTCAAATCAACAGATTCTTCCAACTATCTGATTTAACTAGTCGGATAAGAAATACTACGCGTAAACTATTACTCAGTCGCTAGACTTTTAGCCGTGAAATATGGGATGAAATATGGGACGGAGCCCGATTATTTTATTTTTTTCTCGCTTCCGTCTCCGAGTCACATTATAAGGCACTCCTGGAACGACCATCCGCGCATTTCGTTGCAGATCTAGTATTCGAAGATTTTCAACAAGAGTTGTGTAAAAAACGGGCTCCGTCCCATATTTCCGCGGCGAGCTTCTTAACGCAAGCTAGACCTATTCCGGAACCTTCAATGTCGTCTCCATGTGCGCTGAAGTAGTATGAGGCCCAGAACATGTGTAGTGATTTGATAGCAGGCAGATTCTTTTTGCAACAGGTAGATCCTCGCTTAGGTGGGGAAGCCTTTTCGCGCTAAGGCTTTATTTTTATAGCCTGGGTTGCCGGTTACCTCTGCCCCAAAAAAGCGCGGCGGCGTAAATGCATTAGCGCTTTCGATTGAATCAAATTCAATTTCTACTATGAATCCAGGTTGCTTTGGCACAGGCTCTCGGAATAAGTCAACTTCGACTTTAAGTGAGGCTGGATACTCATGTCCTAGGCCCGTTCCAGAGTGAGTGTATCCCCCGCATTCTTCTCAGTGACTTGTAGTTAGTTCCACCGCGTTGAAGCTAAGTTGAATCGAATGGTTCCAACTGCCAAGAAATTGGGAATATTGAAAAACTCGGAAACTTTCCCGACGTAAACCCGAGATCTCCTATGTGGGATATCATCCGCGAATAGAGTCCAAAAAGTATGCGTCGTTTTTAACGACTCGTAGCCGAAACTCTGCGTTATGGTTTGTAAATAACCCCGACCTAGAAGAAGCCATATTAGGATACGCAGCCAAGTTTGCGACAAGATACAAGGTTAGGCTCTATGCTCTGGCGATAGAGGGTAACCACAATCAAGCACCAGCACATTTCCCAGAGGGTAATAGGGCAGACTTCATGCGAGATTTTAACTCAGCGGTAGCGAGAGCTGTTCCAAGATATACGCCAGAGTATGAGGGAGGAAGGTTTTGGGGTA
>CAZJXY010000591.1:0-2392 GCA_964549925.1 uncultured Bdellovibrionales bacterium
AGCCACGCTCAACTTTACAGTTGACCAATTCGTAACTGAGATTGAAATCGGGACTAGTAAGAACATACTAAACTGCGAAGTGGATCCTACGGCCCTAATTGCGGTGCGCTGTCCGATGGGCGTACTCGGACCAGGATCAGCTTCTGCAAAATTGACTGTTAGAGTTCGAGTGCCGCCTGAGTTGGCCGGACTGAATTTGCGGACTGCAGTTTCAGCCGAGTCGCTTGAGACAAATTTAATCGAAATGACGGCCGCGCCACGTGTGGCGTCAGTAAAGATCAAAAAGGCTGCTGACGTTACTTGCCATGAAAAGCTAGCAGGCACTTGGCTAACTAACTACGGCTCTAGATTCACCTTTTTTAGCTCTGGTGCGTACGAGAGTATGTATGCCGGACTTGTGACGACCGGTGTCTGGACTTGCGAAGTGAATTCTGGTGTCACAACTCTTAGGTTCGGAATTGATGCCGACCCAGATCCAATTTACACCGAAGAATACACTCTCTCAGACAATAACCATTTCCAAGGTTACGGGTCATTTGGGCAATACGTGACAGCAGAGAAGATTAACTAGGTTCAGCCTTTGGCAAATCCCCTTGAATTTCTCCAGCTTCGAATGCTGTCTGGGCTTCAGCCACTCGCTTTTGATCGATATATTCCCAAATCGGAGCTTTAGGGCGGATGTTTAAGGTGTAAATACACTGCGGTTCGTTGTTATAAATCAAAACATCTGGCGAGTACTCTTTAGCTGAGGCCCCATCGTCGACTCTCTGCCAATGGCGCTTTTCATAAAATCTCTGCGCCCTTCGATTGAAATCACCGCTTTCAGTAAAAAGCTTAAGCTCTCCTTCCGGATTCAAAACTCTTGCATATTCGATCGCCTGAAACAGAATCTTTTCAGCTAAGCCGCTTCCCTGTTGATCCTTTGAAACACCGAAGCGCCCGAGCCACCATTCATTCGGAACCCTTAGATCGCGATATAGTCCACTCATTCCAACTACGCGCTGTTTGCCATCATCCGTCTCAACGTGATGGATAAAGTAAGCCGCCCATTCATAGATTCCAGGCAGGTTCGGATCGTGCTTTTCTCCCGTCAGGGCTGGATTGGCCGGGTTTAGCATTTCAGAAAGTTCTTCTGAAGCTCCGGCTTTACCTGCAATCGCGTCTAATGTTTTGTGGTAAACCTGGGACAACTCAACACCTGGCTTAATCCTGCGCGGATCATCAACCAGAAGTATCGGCAAACCATCTAAGATACCTTGTATTGCACGTCCCCAGGAGCGCTCAGCGCGTTCTCCCTCGACTCTTCCTTCCTCGCCTGCTTTTATTTGGAAAATCTCTCTGACCACAGCTTTCGCTCGTGCAAAAAGCTCAGGGTCTAACCCCGGCTTTACCATGGTAAATCGTACTTCCTCTGTTAATTTGCCTTCCTCAGGAAGACTTAAAGCAGCGTCGGTTCTAAAAGTGGGATTGGAGGAGGGGGTTAATTGTGGAGCGGACATAAATACTTCCCGAAATCTGTTAACCCCACGACATCCCACTAAGCAGCGACTATAGCACTAAATGCCCCTCTAATCATCCTCCCGGTACCTCTAGTTCATGGTGGCTTTAACCAAATTCAGCAAGCATTTCAAGCGGATATTCGAGCTACAATTAATCACTGTGCTAAACATGACTTGCGCAAAAATCAGAGATACCATGAAACTTAATATTTTTTCGCGAATTTGGGTGTGTAATGAACATTGGTCACGATTCGGGGCCTTTAAGCGGCCGCAATGATACTACTAGCGCTTCGTTTTCTGATGCTGCCAGGTTAGAGCACATCTCTTCGCTTAAATTTATCGAAGTTTCAGGAACTCCTTTTGAGATCGGAAGGCAACATGGAGCCGCACTGTCTGATGAGATTAAAGACACCGTAAAAATTTATTTGGAGCTCTTTACTTCAAAGACGCTCATTCCGACTCCGCCAACTAAAGAGGAGGTGCTTGAATTAGCATCACAATTTAAGTCCCGCATAGAGCAATTTGATCCGGTTTATCTTAAAGAGATGGAAGGGATCGCCGCCGGGGCCGATGTCGATCTTAGGGAGATCTTAATGATTAACGCCCGTACTGAGATCTTTACCTCGCTTCGTAGAATAAAAAGCGAGTGTACTACCGTTGCCTTTTCGGAAGAGGGGATACTTGCTCAGACCTGGGATTGGTTAAAAAGCATGGAAGGAAAGCCTGCTGTGCTTAAAATTAACCATGCCGATGGGCGAAGTTTAATTACGATGACCGAGCCCGGTATCGTTGGCAAAGTCGGATTAAACTCCAGCGGATTGGGTGTCGCTCTAAATATTCTAGTCAGCCCAGATGTAGCACGCGGCGTTCCAATTCACGTACTGCTTCGATCG
>CAZJXY010000592.1:0-2385 GCA_964549925.1 uncultured Bdellovibrionales bacterium
AGGGCCAATTCATTACTATAGGGCCGACCAAACTTTACAAACTTTATCTCCGTCCCTCTTTGAATGGCATCAATCCCGAGGGGTTTACCGCCAATGTCGAGTAACGTTTGGAGCGGAACTACGTCCTTCCCAAGCTCGAAGCTTCGAGGGTCTACTTCGAGTTTATCCTGATCGCGGTAATCTTTGAATCTCTTAAGGGAAACCGCCCAAACAACGCCCACATTACTTGTTTTGCGGTCAGGGCCACCGTCTTGCGAGGCTATTCCTTCTGCCAGCGGAAAACTAAAGCTCCGTTCCCATCGCCGTTCCCCTATGAACCACGGTGCAGATACAAGCGGCTGCACAAGGAGAATGTTTTTCTGACGTTGGGTCTCCTCTAGAAGCGGATCTGAGTATGGCTCCTGCTTCAAAGTCCCACCACCTGCCTGAGGGAACGCTCCTACGGACAATGTGGTATCTTGCTGACCTTGAGCAAGGGGTAAGGGTTCACCAGGCAGTTCCGAAGCAGGGCCTGTATTAATCATTCGTATCACTCCTTTGAATCTCGGTGAGAGAATAGCAGAAGGTCGAGTTTACTCAACAATTGCAACCTCGGTGCGCCGATCGGCTTGAAACTCTCGGGGGATGCAAATTGGTCCAAAGCCACCTTTCACTGCCGCAGATGATACAAATTTACCGACCCTGATATGCTAATACTATCAAGCGGTTAAGCTCGAAAATTGAGGGTCAATGTTTGCTTAAGATCCACCCTGCCCCTACTATATATATAGAGAC
Source organism: uncultured Bdellovibrionales bacterium (assembly GCA_964549925.1). Taxonomy (GTDB): domain Bacteria; phylum Bdellovibrionota_C; class UBA2361; order UBA2361; family J135; genus CAZJXY01. Next base: position 775 of record CAZJXY010000592.1, read on the forward strand.
AGAAATTAACCGGCATTACACTCGGTTTTCTAAAAAGGTTAGCTAAAGGTTTTCTCACTGCCGTAACTGGGTGGAGAATCAAATGATCAGAGCTAACCTCGAATCAAAAGAGAATATCCCAACATTTAGGCATATAAAGAATTTGAATGTGCTATCTCGCGCCATGCCAATGCTTCTTGCCATTCTTAGACGCGATCATATCTTTGGGCTAAAGCAGCGTGAAAAGTCAGTAGTTAGGGAATTTTTTATCAACACAGTCGTGCACTAAATCGAATCCTACTGATACTTCTGACTCCTCTGAAGGAAATTGTGGGGCAACAACTTCGAAGCAAGCTAAAGCGTTACTACAACACCTTTAACAACGCCGCCACACTTTTCAGCGCCTTTGATTTATCACTCAAGAATGTCTCAGCATTCACTTTAAGCACTTTGCCGAGCGCCTTATTTGCAGCATTATGTAACGTAGAAAGATTTGCTGATGGATCAGATAGCACAGCGGCGGCGCCGAACGTAGTCACAAAGAGCTTTAACTCAGCGCGAGCGGATTTAAGTGCTTTTTTTGCTGCCTTACCTTTTGCGGTGAGACTCCCGCTTTTCAATTTAAGTTTCTTTAGCAGGGTTTGAATCGAAGTGATCCTTGCTTTCAGCTCAGCGTTTATCAGGCAGTCCACTATGCCATTGGCGTTTAGATCCGCGTCCGCCGCACCGCAGCCGCACGTACCGGGAGTGACTTTCGTCGAGTCATTAGGACAAAGGTCATTGCAATTGAAGCTCCCGTCGCCATCACTATCAGAGTCTGGCACGCCGCAGCCGCAGACCCCCGAAGCCGTTTTGCCAGGATCGTTATCACACCCATCGGTGCAGTCCGGTATACCGTCTAAGTCGGTGTCAGTATCAGGTACACCACAGCCGCAGATTCCAGCCAAAACTTTATTAAAATCCTGCGGACATTCGTCACACACGTTATCCGAGAGATCCCCATCGCTATCGCCCTGTGGCGCGGGGCAGCGATCCACTAAGATCCCCAAGGCGTTTAGAACTCCCGTGTCGAAATTTCCCGGCGTATCATCGCGATAACTAATTCCCCAAGTTCCCGTACCGTTCTCACCATAAAGCGGGGCTAGAGATTCCTCCGGGGTGAGCACCAAAGAACCTGGATTATTTGAGTAAAGTCTGTCCGATACTATACCGATCGGCCCAGGGTTTGAACTGTAAGGGACCTGCGAACTAAGATCTGCAGTTGGGGAGAAGGTGGTGTTTAAAAAGATATTATCAAAATTCGAGCCATTATCGGTAGTAAGGGTGATATTCTTACCTGTGGGTGAGACTAGGAAAATGTCCAAATCAGCCGGATCAAGGTGGGACACCCCCAAAAGCACCGTCATGCCACAGATCGTTCCGAGGTCAAAACTAACAAACAATGTAGCTAACCCTCCGCCAACAGGTATCGGTTGCATATAACCGCTTGTTGTACTCCCGGATGTTCCAGCCACAGGAATAAATGGAACTGAGGTGATATTGAGGCTCCAGCTATTTAATGTACCGGCTCCAAAAGTCGAGCTATCATCATGAACCGTAAGCGTCCAGATTCCGTTTGGATCCTCCCCGATA
>CAZJXY010000593.1:0-2383 GCA_964549925.1 uncultured Bdellovibrionales bacterium
GACAACCTCTCCATCCATCACAACGACGGCAAGGTCTACCGCTTCAAGCCGCGCTAAAGACATATCAACTGTTGAAACTCTGCTTCTCCCAATCAACTCTTCCGAACGGTAAGATATCAGGTGCTGAAGAGTGCCTAAGCCATGCTCCCGTACTTAAAGATTTGGCTAAAAACGGTGCGCTGCTTTGGTATGATGCGCTGCTCTCATCTCCCCAAGCTTTAGCTGAAAAGATTGCTCAAAAAATCAAAGAAAGTGGGGGTGAAATTATTACCGGCTCTGCTGTGACCGAAGTCTTACCAAGCTCCGATCGAGTTAAAGTTGTAACTTCAGACTCCTCTTTTGAAGCCGCTCACGTAATTAATGCCGCTGGTCCAGGGGTCGATTCGATTAAAGATGGCTCGCCTAAGATCTCGGCCGGCTGGTGCGTCTGTTTTAATCTAGTGCTGAAGCGATCGATTGGAGCAAGTTCCGGATTTGGGGTGAGAAGTTCAAGTGGAAGGCTATATTTTACCGTTCCGCGGGATGGAATTTCGGTTGTAGGCACCCAAAATATTCCGCTATCTTCTGATCAGAATATCGCGCCGTCCGCGCTTCAAGACTTGGCGGTGAATTTCTTGCGGGAGTTTTCCTCTGTTCTTCCGGGAGCTCAAGTTAGGGAGGAGGACCTCGATCGAATCGAATCTGGTATTCTTCCGATGAAGAGTATTAAAAATGGAGAAGCTCTGCTCTACGGTAGTCACAAGGCTTTTAAATTCGGCCGGTACGTAAAGCTGCTAAGTACCAAATACACGACTTTTCGTTCTCAGGCTAAGGATGTTTTGAGGTTAATTCAGTGAGTCTAGATCTTTTGTTCGCGGTGGTGTCTGCATTTTTTGCCGGGTTCATTGATGCAGTAGTTGGGGGAGGGGGGTTAATTCAACTTCCAGCCTTAATGATTTTATTTCCTCAGTATCCTGTGCCGATACTTTTCGGAACTAATAAACTTGCCTCAATCTGTGGAACATCCGCTGCAACGGTTCAGTATTTAAAACGTATCACAGTGAGTCGAGAGACGGTGCTGCCTGCAACTATTGCGGCGCTGATCTTTTCCTATCTCGGCGCGAAGGTTGTTTCATACCTAGACTCGGCTTTGTTAAAACCGTTAATCTTGATTTTGCTGATCTTGGTAGGAACTTATACTTTTAAGAAAAAAGATTTTGGTTCGATCAAAAGCGAGCCGAAAGTTAAAGAGCTAAGGCTAAGAATTTTTGTGAGCGCTCTTTTTGGCGGGCTGTTAGGGTTTTATGACGGCTTTTTTGGCCCGGGGACGGGGAGCTTTTTAATTCTCGGGTTTATTTGGCTCTTCGGTCAGGATTTTTTGCAGGCCTCTGCCTCAGCCAAGATCGTCAATTTAGCGACGAATCTCGCGGCGATTGCATATTTTGGTTCGCACAGCGGGATTTTATACAGTGTCGCGATTCCAATGGGGGTGGCTAATTTAATAGGTGCGGTGTTTGGAGCAAGACTTGCGATTTTAAAAGGGAGCAAGTTTGTGCGCAGCTGTTTTTTAGTGGTTGTAGTTGCACTGATCTTAAAAATCGGATCGTCTTATTTTCTAGGCTGATTTTGGTTCGCCTAAATGCAGGATCATTAATTTCTGCCAGATTTTTTGAGCGATACTGGCACTTAAAGATTCGACCTCGTTGACAGCGCTTAGAACTACAGAGTCGTTAAAGTATTGGGCATAAAGCGCTGCAAGTTTGCCGGTGAGAGCGAGCATTTCGCTGCAATAATCTAAATAACGGCCAAGGTCATAGCTGTTCCAGTTATCTTTAGGTGATGAGGCGGTGTTCGGACCGTCACCTAGAAGTCGATCTGGATCTTTTTGAAGCTGCATCATATCGATAATGTGTACTATCGATCTTAACTCATGCAGCTCCTTTAAAGTTTTGTTGCGCTTTACTCTGGTTTCGATGGTAGAGAGGAAAAACAACCCGGCGCTGATTAGCACGACGTCATTTATTCCTGCTTCGAGCACTTGGATAAAGTTAAAGAGATTAAATCCCTCGGCCGGGGCCTTAAAGGTAGCCACAGTTGCGATCAATCCAAGCAGGATTATGCCAGCCAAAACAAGCACTGGAACTCTAAGCAGAAAGATCGGAGCTAGGATCGCTTCGATATGGGCTCTGGTGTACCGTGCGACTGTAAGCAAGCGCTTCGACAATGTAGAGAGCCCGGAGGATGGGAAACGCTCGGTTATGCGATTGGAGAGAAGTTCAATCGTTTGTATCACGAGACTTGGATCAATCGTTCGATACCGAGCTTCGTTTAACTTTGATGGTGTGCTGGGGTTATTGCCGAGATCCTCCATATGGACTTAAGTTGGGTCCTGAGGAGAAAACTT
>CAZJXY010000594.1:0-2380 GCA_964549925.1 uncultured Bdellovibrionales bacterium
AAGCCAGCAAACTTTATCTCTGGGACTGGTCTGAGATTGAAGCGGACGGACCAAAATTCGAAAACTTCGTCGCAGGGCACTTACTTAAATACTGTCACTTTAGAGAAGATACTTTAGGGCTTAAAATGGAGTTACGCTACTTACGTGATATTGATGGACGGGAGATAGATTTCGTGGTGCTCGAAAATTCAAAGCCGATCTTTGCAGTTGAATGCAAAACTGGCGATAAGACTATCTCAAAGAGCATAAAATATTTTAGAGAGCGCTTGCAGATTCCTAAATATTATCAGGTTCATCGTGGCACTCAAAGCATGGCCGATGGAAACATCCTTATGCTTCCTTTTGCTAAGTTTTGCGAGCTAGAGAATCTTCCCTGACTTCAATCAAGCCTTATCCGAGTGGAATGTAACCGATGCGTTCAGAAAGTTGTAAGCGCCTGATAGTCTCCTTAGTCCTTGGGGCCTGGGTAATCATCTTTTTTCTCTTTTGGCGCGATGCGATCGTCTTCTCTGAAACCGGCGTGCGTTCACGTTGGTATCCGTTATGGGGAGATTGGGCGGCGCACTTTACTCAAGGAAGCGCCATGCTGCATCGTGGATTGTGGCTAAGTAGCAATCCCTTAGTTTATGGCGAGCCATACTCCTATCCGTTTTTGGCGAATCTGATTTCTGCAGCTTTGGTAAAATACCTCGCTCTACCATTTTTTCAGGCTTTTACCTGGCCGAGTTTCTTTTTTTGCTGCGTTGCCGTGGCGGCGCTTTATCTATTTTATCGCGAACTCTTAAGTTCCAGAGGGATAGCGCTAATTGCGCTGACTCTCTTTCTTTTGAATGGAGGGATGGGATGGCTCTGGTATTTAAAAGATCTCCTCTCTGACTCAAATCTTAAAAACGTATGGTTCTTTGATACTGAGTACACCTTACAACGGGATCGCGGTGTGTACTGGGCCAATGTGGTTACGACTCAACTCGTTCCGCAACGCTCCTTTACTTTGGGCTTTCCGCTTGCGCTCTTAATCTTAATCCAATTTTGGAGGATGACTAGCCCCGGAGCGGGCAATCCGGGATGGATCCGGATGATACTTCTGGGGCTACTTATGGGAGTATTCCCGTTGATCCATACACATAGCTTCCTTATGATTCACATCATACTTTTGTGTTGGCTGGCCCCGCGAGTGTACGAGTGTCGATTTAAGGAATCACGCGGCATCATATTTCGCTGGGGGTTGTTTTACGCAGCCATGCTTCTTCCGCTTTACCCAATCTTGGCTACCTACTTTCCAAATACGATCGGGCGGAGTTTATCCGGATCTTTTATTCAGTGGTATCCTGGTTGGTATGTAAATCCGAAGGCCAATCCACCGGAATTTTATCGAGAGTGGTACGGAATTTTAAAGTTTTGGTTTCTAAACTGGGGGGTGATCGTACCGCTTGCTCTTTTGGGTTGGTGTTTTAGCTCGAAGCGTCAGCGTACAGCATTTGCTCCCTTTATATTGATCTTTCTTTTGGCAAATCTCTTTCTCTTTCAGCCGTTTCTTTGGGACAACACTAAAGTAGCTGTTTGGGCCTCGCTCGGCTTTTCGGCTCTAGTAGCAAACATTTTATGGCTGGTCTGGAAGCGTTCTGGGGTCTTTTACCGCGGAGTAGCACTTGCAGTGTTTTTACTCTCCATTTTTTCAGGTGCTCTCGATCTCGGGCTGCTTTTAAGAAAGTCGCCTAAGTTTAGCTCGCAACTTTATAGCGCTGATGATCTAAAGATGGTGCGGTATATTGAAGAGCATACCGGGCCAAACGATCAATTTCTTACTTCTGATGTAGCGAATAACTCGATCATCAACCTCTCTGGTAGACCAATTATGATGGCTTTTGAGGGTTGGCTTTGGACCTATGGGCTAAATTATTGGGACGTCAAAGAAGATGTACGAAAGATTTACCGCGGCGGCGAGGGTGCAGAAAAGTTAATCGATAAGTACAAGATAATTTACGTCGCTTTCGATGACCATGTTCGCGCTAAATGGGGCGGAGATGAGGAGTATTTCAGGCGACGTTATTCCTTGTTTTATGGAAGTCGGGCTTACAACATTTATCGGGTGCGGGGCGAGGGAAACGGGGGGTTAGAGGTGCCGGGGTAGTATTTGGCACCTAACTCTTCAATACTCGATATTGTTAAGTACCACGCCTACCTATTTAACTATACGCCCAGCTTCTAACTTACTTTTGATATCGCTCTTTCATAAGTCGCGGCATCATCTTTAAGCTTTGTAGCGGCATTCCAAATCAATTCCATTTTTAAATTCTCATAGGCATGCACAACCACGTTTCTAAGTTTTGCCGCGTCTGCTAGCTGGGTAGCGAACTCTGGGGTAAGTATTCCAAGCTTA
>CAZJXY010000595.1:0-2375 GCA_964549925.1 uncultured Bdellovibrionales bacterium
TCACAATCAGTCAGACAGCGTCGGGCATTATTGGAAGTGTATCCAACAAGCAACGCCGGACTTGCATTTGGCACCTTTGCTAAAAAGTTGGAATCCGAGAATCATCAGGTTAAAGCTAAGGGTGGAATGCAATTTTTCTTTAAACAGATTTTAGAGCAAACAGCGGTTTGATAGATGGCAGGGAATAAACCGGACAAGGGCAAGAAGAAAAAAAATGCCCAAACTAGGATCAAGCGCTTTACTTTCATTCATAAGTACTCGGTGGGAGTGTCGGTTCTTGCGTTTTTCTTAATCATAATCCAGGGAATGCGAGCCGAAGTTAGCGTGATTACCATTACCTACCGAACTTTTGCAGTATCTTTGGCAATTTACATACTTACGAGGATCGTTGTAAAAGCCATAGCATCATTCGAGGAGATGAATAATGGCGAAAGCTAAGAAAAAATCGGTCGCAGAAGCTTACCGCTCGGTCGATGATTTCGAAAAGGAAGAACTAATAAAGAGCTATCTCCCGCTAGTGAAAAAAGTGGTGCACCGCCTGGCTGGGCGTCTTCCGGCTGAGGTTGATATCAAAGAGATGCTAAATTCCGGAATAATTGGTTTGGTTGATGCGCTTGAAAAGTACGACCCCAAACATGAAACTAATTTTTCGACCTATGCCCAATTCCGTATTCGTGGAGCAATTTTAGACAGTTTTCGCTCTCAGGACTGGGCGCCACGGTCCTTGCGCCATAAATCAGCCAAATTAGAACTTGCCTACCAAAAGCTTGAGCAAAAATTGGGTCGTCCGGCTACGGATGAAGAGGTGGCTGTCGAGTTAGGGGTGGACGTTGATACCTTTCAGAAGCTACTTGGCGAGGTAGGTGGAGTGGTAATGCTCAGCTTCGAAGAACTCGGATTTGGTCATGGAGAGGAGCGTTTTAACGCCGACGAAATGGTTGCGAGTGGCGGCCCGGATCCTCTAAATAAGCTTCTCGGTGGTGAAAAGGTGAGCATCGTGGCAAGAGCGCTAGACCGCCTTCCTGAGAAGGAGCGATTGGTAATTAGCTTATACTTTTACGAAGAGCTGAATTTAAAAGAGATCGGGGAGATTCTCGGTGTAACCGAATCTCGGGCGTCTCAGATTCGCTCTAGAGCCCTGATACGATTGAAGAATTATCTTAGAGCCTTAGTTCAATAAGGCCCGCGCTTTCCCTCTGTTTTTCTGCTTATGCCTCAAGGCGGAACCTCAATCCTGTCGATGACTTAGGTAAGCGGTACCTTACTATTAAATCTTGGTTCACCAAATGAACGCCCTGACAGCTCCAGGAAGAATCTTGGTCTTGGAAGAGGACTCTACTCTTCTTGCCCAGACCTGCGAACGAATCGGAACGGAGCTAAAGGGGGTAGCAGTAAGTGGAGTCAGCTCAATTGATGATTGCAGACAGGCGCTTTCTACTCAGAGTTTTGATCTGATTGTTCTTGACCATACCATGGGACAAGGTTCTGGAATCGAGCTTATTCACCAAGCTAAAATTCAAGACTACGATCCAGGCGTATTGATAGTGTCAGCGACTGAGGATCCGCATGCAGTGGCATCCGTATTTAATCTTGGATGCCATCGCTACTTAGTAAAGAAGGGAGAGTGGCTTTCTGAAATTGGAGCAGCGGCGCGCTCAGCTTTACGAATGAAAAAGCTAGAGTATGAAAATCGAGTCTTGATTGGAAAGCTTACAGAAGCCAATCGACTGCTCTCCGAGAAAAATACACGATTAGATGAATTTAGCGCTACAGTCTCACATGACATTCGGGGAGTTCTTGGCGGTTTAGCCATGCGCCTTGACTATATTCTGGATGTTTCTAAAGATTCGTTGAACGAAAAGCTGCTAAGACTAATCGAGAACGCTAGGGATGCGGCCTCAAGAGTGCAGGATATCGTACAGGGAACGTACGATTTCTCAAAGCTTGGACCGCAGTCACTTAAAAAGGGGGAACAGGATCTAAACTCCCTGGTTCGAGAAGTGATTGCAGATATGCAGTTTGACGAAAAGCTCAATATTAAGGTTGGTCTTGATGAGCTACCGATTGTGGTTGGCAACAAGCCATTATTGCAGCGAGTCTTCATTAATCTCATAACGAATGCCGTAAAATATAACGACAAATCGGAAATCATTATCAACATTGGCGTAGCTCGAATATTCGAAAACGGCCTCGGGCGATTTTGTGAGATCTTTGTTGAAGATAATGGCAAGGGTATTGAGGAAGCAAACCTTCCGCAAATATTCAGAATGTTTTGGCAGGAGAGGCCGGGGGAAAAGTCAGACGACGGGACTGGCATCGGGTTGGCCGTAGTAAAGCGTGTAATTGAGCTTCACCTAGGATCGATTGACGTTAAG
>CAZJXY010000596.1:0-2373 GCA_964549925.1 uncultured Bdellovibrionales bacterium
TTTATCTTCTGCTGCTCGCCTTGGGGCTTGCCCCAAGAGCTCGCTAGCCCAGCTATTCTCAATCATTTCTTTACAAAAATGATTGAGGCTGGGTTTAGTTGATTATTCCTTCTTTTTAACCGTCAAGTTTTTAGCGGCTGCTCGCGCTGCTTCCTCTTTTTGTTTGTTATAGTCTTCTTGCATCGAACGCCAATACCGTGCTGACTCACCGACCGCACGAGCGAGATCGTGGGCGATTTCTTCATTTACATCCAGCTGAGCGCTTAAAAGTTGATCGATTGAAGGGATGTCTAAACCAAGTGCACCTGCCAACCGTTCCTTACTTAAGTTACGAGCCTTCATGATCTGTAACAACTCCACACCGGGATGGTTCACGTGGCGAGCCTTGACCTTTTTCCCTTTTTGTCGACTAGCCTTCTTGGAAGTCTTTGCATTTTCAAACTTCGCTAACAATAACCGTGCAATCTCATCTTCCCCAAACGTTTGCGCTTGACTCCTAAAGGTTGCTCCGGTTTCTTTGAGCTCTTTACCAGAATATCCTCCGCCACTTTTTCCTTCAAACATTCGATCGGCCACAGCGTCTAGATGCTGCATAAAGTCATCCAATAAAAATCCAGCCGTTCGACGGTTCCTCTGATCTTGGTCAACCGTCTCGGTAGCAGCCTCGCGAGAGACCTCCATCAACCGCACGACATCCTCTGAAGAATACGGATCGCAGATAAACCCATGAATCTGGCTCTGGTAAAGCTCAGCGACAAGTCGCACGTTCTTATCGTCAGCTGCTAGGCAAACAATTACTAGGGGCCCTGAGTTTGGAGACTCGGCTTTGAGTGATTTAAGAAAAGCAACGATTTTTTCTTTACCGAAGGCCGAATTTATAAAGATATACTGAAACGGTGCAAATAATTTTATAACTGATGGGTCATCGCTCAAAGTGCGCCGAAATTCAATCTCCGACTTTACCGAAAGACGCAACACTTCCTTCAAACGAGATCGGCTGTCGACATCCCCATCAATAATTAATATTTTGGTACCTTCCACCATTTACTTAAATTCTAACAGGAAAAGGTCGGTCTGAGACCCCCCATTTCCTGCGGATAATTATGGCAACACCAAAACCGAACTCTCAAAGCCGATTACGGGTCGTAAACCAAACTTTTCATGCTTCGAATGGGGTTATCAAAAGTACCGGACCTTTCCAGGTAATAAACGCGAATAGTCCCATCTCCTAACTGGACCGCGCTAGGAGCGAAAATTGATACCTCAGCAGCAGGAACGACCAGCTCCTGATCATATAGAGTAAAAGTTACACCGTCGTCCGACTGAGCTACAAATAGCGCACGATATGTATTGTCATCGCTTTGCTGCGAGACAAGAAACATCAAATATTCATCGTCGGCGAGCTTTACCACCGCCGGCTCATCGGGATAGGGAGCGAACGTTGATGAGTTACCTAAAATAGGAACAGTCACCGCCTCGCCCCACGTAGCTCCATTATCGGAAGAGTCCACTGCTTTTAATGCGCCGAAATATTGATAGTACATTCGATGTGCGCTTCCATTTAGCGCGATGACGTTCGGCGTAAAGTCCGATGAGATAACGCTTCCCTCAGAGATCACGACGTTTGATGGGGAGTTGCTGAAGGCGCTTCCGTTAGCTGAAACTGCGCGCATCAAATTAATCAGATCCACCCCGGCGGATGAAATATGCCGACTTCTCTCATAAATCATACTGAATGAACTGTCCGCAAGCTGCACTACGCTCGGGAAAGCAAAGGTTTCGAGGCCACTACTCGGAGCGATACCAGTAATGACACTAAAAGCACCAAAACTAAGACCATCAGCTGAGTCCGCGAAATAAATCGTATCTGGTTCAAAAGTGCTCACACTTGGTGAGATGTAGGCACGATAATTTCCTGAAGCCAACTTAAAAACCTCAGCGTCATCTGTGTCTGCGAACCGTTCGCCTGCATCCAGGGTCGCAGTATAAGTTGAAGCTAACGGAGGCACTGATGGTGTTGGCTCTGGAGTTGGTGTTGGTGAAGGCAGAGGCGCTAACGTTCCGCATCCGGTGTATGCACTAAAACCCTTATTTGAGGCTTTAGTAATATTCTTGAGCGGTTTAACTTGATTGGGGCAGTAATACACGAGATCTCTGGTACTTAGGATCGCGGGCCCACATTTAGAGGCTCTTGCATGGACAGTCGAGTCGGCCGGACAACCAGTATACTCTGAGTATCCCATGTTAATCGCGACATTTTTATTTTTCACAACCAACATGTCGCGGTAATCTTGTAAGTATTCTCGATCTTGAAGAACCCCGATGACTTTAGCTTTTTTTAGCTTTTTGCACTTGGCATTGCACTCTGCCGAC
>CAZJXY010000597.1:0-2362 GCA_964549925.1 uncultured Bdellovibrionales bacterium
CAGAATTCTTTCTTCCACCTTTGCTAAATCAATCACTGAGCTACGGGCCAGCTCGGTTGCAAAGGCGCTTGAACCACAGGCCTCGAAATACTTGACCCATCGACGCACATACGGACGAAATTTAAATTTCCGAGGCTCAAGATCGAGCGCTTTTGCCAACGGATCAGCCGACTCTCGAATCTGCGGAACAGTAAACGGAAGCAAAAGCTCAGTTGCAAATTCAACCGGATCTTCGGCCGACATCAGTTGGATCATGAGATGAAATGCGATCGGGTACCATTTGGCGCTTCGTTCATCCCACTTTACCTGAACAATTTTTTCCTGGTTAGATCGATCCTTTCTTATAAAGTTAAACTCTTCAAATGCGATAGTAAGGAATTGTTCAATTGAGAATCTTTGGTGTCTGATCTCGTGCCACACCTCCCAGCGCGAGCGTTCGGCTGTTGCCAGATCATCCATCACTCTAACTGATACCCCAGAAATTGTTGCTGGCAGGGCCACGCAGCCGTTTCCGCTCAACCAGTCCGCTAGGTATTGAAGCGATTGGAAAACGTTATACCTGACCTCTTCCGGATTGTTATTCGCTCTGAAGCTGCTTTGCTTGATGTCGGCAACAATTATTGAACGAATATACTGAGGGTCGCTTGGATCTAAACCGGAAATATCCGGGCGCCCTATAAAGTCTAGGATTTCTTCTAGGTGATTTTCGTGCAGCAGCGCTCGGCAAAGAGTTAAAAGTGATTCAGAACTGCCTTTTGAGTGCTCCTTCCAGGCTTGAATAAAAGCGATGCCGAGTCGTACGAAATCTGGATGTGCTACCCAAAAGCCGGTCAAATCGCGCTTCATCTGAGTGATTAGATCCTTAAGGAATCCCTTTAAAGTCAATTGAAAGGATGGGGAAAAAAGATCATTTGAACTTGGTAGCACTCCATACATCCCGCCGACTTTAATTCCATGCCGGGCCCCGACAACATCGGCCAACATGCGATGTGAGGCGTGGATATACTTAATCACAATATTCGGATCAGCTTTGACCGGAATTCTGTAATTGCCGTCTTCCTTGAACAATCTTGCAGTAGATGCGAGGTAGTCATGCCACCCCAGAGAGGCTCCGACAAAATATGGGTGAAGAGCATCTATAATTTCATTGGTGCGAAGGATTGCACGAGGATTTTCAAGTACAATCATCACCTTGACCGTGCCAAGATCATAGGATCGATTAATTCGCTTGAGCGCCCTCTCTGCCTGCTCGATCATCAGCTGTAGATAAGCGGCCTCCTCTTCGTTTTCTAACTTAGGAACGTAAAAAGCCAGGGCTTTTGGATTGTTCCAATTTCTAAAAAGATGCAGCGCGAAGTCATACAGATGAAGAGGTATTGGACAACCTTCGTAGAATAGAAAAGTGCAGGGCAATGCCAAGCCAGGGAATCTTTTTAGCGGCTGCGAGAGGCGGTCCATTGAAAGCGCATACTCTTTACCACTATTCTGATCCTTGAATCGCAATGTACCATCGAAGCAGGCACTGAGGTTGACCGCGGCATCCACCAAATCGGAATGAATCGGAGTTTTTGAGTCTTCGTCATCCGCACCCCAAAACGGGGTAACTGGACTTTTCGCAAGTAGGGTCGCGACTATCTCTGGCTCCTGAGCGAGTCGGCGATGGTAGGCATTCATTGCATTTAGGGACATCTTTGCGCTGTCCGGGGGCCCAAATAGGGTAACGTGTGGGCCCTCCAAATAGTTTGGAATCGGCGCTACCCGATCGCCATGCGGCTTATAAAAATCGGGTCGATTTGGTCCAAATACAATTCGACCCGACGAATCTTCGCGGCCCAAAATGGTTTGATAGTTGGGGTCTAGGAAATCGATCCCAAGCTCTTGATTTAGCCTAAAACAGGTTTTAGTTCTGAGATCAATAAAGTTCCGATCTCTTACCCGTTGCCTAAGGATCTGGTTTAACCCCGGTGCGATATTTTTATATAAGTTGACCAGAAAGCGCAGGGCCTCAACAGTTTCTAACGAGTCTGCGCGCTTTGAGTTACGATCATGAACAATCTTTAGCCCCGGAACTCCGGGAACATCTTCTGACGAGCAGAGGATCAGATCCCTTAGGCTCGGGGAGAGATACTCTTCGTAGTAGGGGAGATTATCGAGCGACTCGCTCACTTAACTTCCTCGGTAGGTGCTGTAGCCGAAAGGGTTAAGCAGAAGCGGAATATGATACTTACGGTTGGTATCAGTGATCCGAAAAGTCACCGGTACATTTAAGAAAAAGGGCTGCGTTCCCAGAGTTTTAAAATATTCCTCGACTTGAAAGGTTAGGCGATAAGTTCCGGGCATAGGTCTCGTCGTAGCCCTCGAT
>CAZJXY010000598.1:0-2352 GCA_964549925.1 uncultured Bdellovibrionales bacterium
CTATCTACAAATAGCCTCCATAACTTTCGAGGACATGAATTATGATTCAAAAGGACAATCGGCACTCTTTAACCCAAAAAATACCTGAAACTTATGGAGAAGTTTGTAGAAGTCATCTACTAAAACGCTTGGGCGAAATTCCTAAAATATCAGGGGAACCGGGGGACTTTGGCTGGATTTCCTGATGGATTAAATGATGAAATGGAGAGCAATCTGCCACCCATTGTGGAGCTATGGAGGGCTATAGAGGAAAACCATGAAAAAAGGTGCAAAACGGGGCGGTCCTCGAGGAGTAGAAGCGATTGTAGTTCCATACGGTGTGTCGTGAGTTGGTATCAGATTGATATAGCTCTTTTGCCTCATCCCTGATAATTTTCACAAACGGTGTTGTTCACTGTAGTTAGGAAGCTGCTATGTCGTTTTCCCCCGAACCAACTCAGGATCTCAGTAGTAATCTCTCTTCCTCAAGTTTTGATTTATCCGCGGCTGATCAAAAGTTTTTAGATCAGTGGTCCTCGGTAATTCCCCAGGAGAAGTATCGAAATCTCGCGATCGCATGGTTGCGAGCATTGGATGCGGTTGGTACCCCGGCCACGTTTCTTGACGGGCTTCAATTTAAGACTCAAGGGTTTCGGATGCTGGGTGAGGAGTATCCTGGGTTTACTCGCCAAGGGGGAAATCATGAGCTTCGCCGCGAGTTAATGGCTGTGCAAGAGAAAAATCCGTATGAACCGCGGGTCGCACTTGAATCATTACCCCACCGAGTAACTAAACTTTGCCTACTCTGCCAAAATATACTGCAAAGCGCAGATAGTAAGATTGCACCAGATGCAGTGCGACAAAACGCAATCTTTGATCTCGGCGACTATATCGTTACCCCCAATAAATATCCCGGATTTCCGCTTCACATGTTATGGCTCCCCAAAAATCATGATGATCTTTTCGTACGGGTAGACAAAGTCTTGGTGCGAGAGGAAGGACGGGAGGTTGTAACTCTTCCGGGAACTCCAGGGAAGACTAGAGGTGCGTTACTTAACACAAAAGATATTCTTGCAATGATTCAGCTGTGCGACGAATGGGATCTTGTGGCCGTAAGGAATCATCCTCTTAGTGCCATGTCTATCCCCGATCACGATCACTGGCACCTTTTCCCAAAAAGCTGCTTTCCTGTGAATTGGTGCGAAGATATCGCCGGGGTCGACCCGTCCGAGGGAGCGGAACTAAGACGCGCTACAGGCACCCCCTTCGATATCTTGGTGGTAAAAAAGCAGGGAGAGGAGCAATTTGCTGCGCGAATTGCCGAGATATTGAATTCGCTGGAGCATGATAATCAAGTATTTTCTCCATCTTACATTCCAGGTAGGGAGGGATTTGCTCTAGTTTCAGCCTTGCGGCATGGGGAGATGCTTGATCGATCAGTTCCAATTGGCGGTAAATTACAGCACCATGAGGTTGCCCCAACAGACGTCCGAGTCCTAAAACTATTTGATACTCATGCGCCAAGAAGGTTTGAATATGATTGGAATAGATACACATTTGATCCTAATTTAAGTCGAAAGATGGAATATACAGCTGAAGAGATACGAGCGATTCATAAGCCGATTGATTATGTAAAGATGAGTCAATGGGGTGGGGGATCTTTAGTGCTTGATCGCATCTCTCCGCTTTGTCAGAGGATGTACCAACAAACGTTGGCGCTACAAGATAAGCGCGATGACCCAGGACACATTGATACCGTGATTCATTTCACGCTGCTTTTAGCGGAGTATTTGAGACTTCCTGAAGTTGAGAAGGAAGCGGGTGTATTGGCAGCGATCTTTCATGACGTCGGCTGGGCTTCGGTTGAAAATATCAATACTCGGTGGAACGAACTTGTAACCCGTTACTGGTCAGAGGATTTGGAGGCGAAGGCTAAGGCCAAAGCTGAGATGGATCAACTGCGCTTATTGCATCAAGATGTGAGTGCAGATGCTGCCCGAAAGTTGATAGGAGCGCATCCATACTTAGAAGAGATCTGTGCTGTGGTGAATGATCACGATACTAGGCAAGAACGACATCCTGACTTTTTTAGGGCATTTTTGGATGGTGATTGGATGTGGAGGGTTACCCGGACCTCTAGGTATGCCCAAAGCAGCGGTCAATACGATCGCACTGATTATGCGGTGGTAAGGAGTAAGCTGGAAAAAGAAATTAAGCCGAACGACTTTACCTTACCTTGGGCCTATGAGATCGCTCGGATTGAGCTTGAAAATACGATTAGTCACATGGCGAAAGAGTATGGATGGGGGATCTAGGTCTTTTTTTTTCTGGAGCGCCGCTACTATCGACCTCGTGCTAGGCATGGCTCGACAT
>CAZJXY010000599.1:0-2349 GCA_964549925.1 uncultured Bdellovibrionales bacterium
CTCTTAAGTTCACTTCGGATCACTCCCGAATTTGAAAAGCAGCACGTTTAATTCTGAGCGCCAGCCAACTGACATCTCCCCTTCAGACGCACTTCCAGAGATCACTGAGAAAATTGATGGGTTTACATCACCAGACTACGAGACCCTGGAATAGCGTTTCCGCCGCCGGGCAAACTTGATACTATTCCCTTAATCGTTAAAGTTACCTGAACATTGGAACCAGTTCCAGAGCAACCAGTGATTGCACCCAAAAGATACCTTTGCAACACAGTAGGGTGACTCCCATTAGGAAACGGATTGGTCAAAAACATATATATATCCTGGTTTAGCACCGCTGGTTGAGTAAGCGCGGAGCAAAAGCTTGCGTTCCCTGGCCCAGCATTCGGATTCTCGCCTAACCCAGAGGTCGAACCACATACTCCACTGGCCATGTAGTTAAAAAAGTTTCCCCCACTCGACATATTGATCGGTTGCCCGTCGGATCCTTCGATATCCAACTTCCCCCAATTGCCCTGCCCATGCCAACCTATGGTAAGGCTGAGCGCGGGAGTAAACGTATACGGGACAGAGAGATTGAGGGGATTAGAAGGAAAGGCTGCATCAGTGCTGACCCCAAAGGGTTTAACACACCCTGAAGTACTGGGTGCGGTTGAGAAAGAAACAGCATGCGAAGACGGGCTCAAAATTTGAACTCCAAAAATCCCAGCAAAAAATGTCGGAATAGTTGTCTCTCCGGGTATTCGAATCGCGTTATAGGGTGGTGAAAACCCAACTTGAGAATCACTTGTGAACGTCCGAGCAGATGAATCCCACTTTCCAGCGATTACGGTGGGTGCAGGAAGGCCATTTGCAACGGCAAAGTTCGTGGCTCTTGTCACAGCGGCCGTCTTTGCAGCAAGTTGCTGAGTAGCGTTGCCCTGCGGAAACGTTGCGGGATCCATGAATACCTGAACTCCAGCCATGGAGCCGGAATCGGCGGCAAATTGAATTTGGCGCTGTTTGAGGAATCCTCGACCAAGATCGATAACGACTGCCACCACCGCGAGTAGGACCACTAAATATATAGATGCTAGAACGAAACTCGAACCTATCTCGGCGCGCTTTGCAGAAGAATCTCTGTAAAGTAACATTTTCGTTTTCTCCAAGTTAAATTATCTCATTATGGCACTAGAGTTGAGGGTAATCGTACTTCCTCCACCGGGGATCACAAAGCGGAGCAGAAGCGGCAGAGGATACTGAAGATCAATACGCACTGCATTTACAGCGCCAACTGGGTAGGCAGCCGTATAAGTAACCACTAGCGGACCAGATGGTAGATTGCTCGGGAGGGCAGAGCGAGCGTAGTTTGTTATTGAAGTCGTATCGGTATCACCATCCACAACAACGTGTCGGGCAACCATCTCGGCAGTATCCTGTAGAGAGATCTTGGCGTTAATTATAAGGCCGAATTGAATCATACCAAATACAAGCAGAATGAACATCGGCAATATCACCGCGAACTCAACCATCGCAGTTCCACCCTGACGATTACGCGATCTCTCTATTCTCATTACCACTTCTCCTTGTCTCTACTTTTCTAGTTAACCACTTCCCCGCCAGCACGCCTAAAGCTCTAATCTCTAAGCGTGCAAGCGCCCGATCACCCTCTCCTATCCAGGATTTCCGCAACTTTGCGTAGTCCCCGGAATCGTAGAGATGATCTGCTCATCTTTCTTATCAAGCTTTAGCTTTCTCTTATTCAACTTGGTAACAGAGCCACCAAGATTCTTAATCTTCTTAATCAAAGAACCCGCCAAAACTCCAAACTGATCATGATTAGCGCTATAATTCGCCAAAGTAGAAGTATTATCTACCGTGACGCATAGCTCACTAAACGTACAGTTTGAAAATACAACCTGAGGAAGCGACCACGTCTGATGCCAATTCGACAGATAAAGCGCGTTAGCTTCTTCTACCTGCTTATTGCCATTCTGCTTTCCGCCGCTTAATGACTTCACCTTCTTTGAAAGGTTTTTGATAAAACCAGAATACTCTAAACCCAAACCATCAAGCGCAAACAACTCCTCGACGATTAGGTTCTCCTGACAAACAGGATCACATGTGGAGTTATCGCCGAAGCAAACACCACATACGTCTTTATCCTCGTTCATCCCGTTACAAACACCGCACTGGTCGAGCGTCTCATTATTACCGAAACACACGCCGCACTGGTCGATGTCTGAGTTATCACCGTTACAAACACCGCACTCATCGAATACGGCCGTCCCGTTTAACTCACCAGCACAGTCGAAAGTACAGTCACCGGTATTGATCACAGTACTTTGCTCCGTCGTTTCCTCGTCACAATCC
>CAZJXY010000600.1:0-2341 GCA_964549925.1 uncultured Bdellovibrionales bacterium
CCTGCTCACTGACACCGAGGACCTTTTTCTGTTCAGAATCGGCAGCTTTGATGCCGGACGAGATTTCTTTCGCCTCAAGCTCGAAGGAAGGAACAACACCCAAACAAGGCAGGCCCATTTTTTCACTAACCTGCTCCGGAGTGCGAACTGTGTTGTCCAGATAACCCAGAAATAAAGCCAGCCCAACGCCGAGCACAAGGCCGCAAAACAATCCTATCAGAAGGATCAACTTCTTTCGCGGATAACTAGGCTCAGTCGGAATAACAGCGCGGTCGACAACCGCCACATTTGAAGCATTGCCCTCTACCGCCAAGGAAGTTTCTTTGATTTGCCTTAAAACGTTCTGCAATAATTCACGTGAGCTTGTAAGCTCTCTATCGAGCACATTGTACTGCACCTGACTCTTAGAAAGCTCAAAGGCGCTGCTCTTTTGCAGTTCCAATTCCTCCCTTAGGTTTTTCTCTTCTTCAAGGGTGGCCTGGTACTTGGCTTTGAGCCCGGCTACCATTCTTCGGCGATGCCCGGCGAGTGAGTCCTTAAGCCCCGCAATCTCCGCCTTGATTTGTTTCATTTTAGGATAGCTGTCTGTAAATTTAGCGGATAGTTCGCTGTATTCGGACTCGAGCTTCGCAAGTTCTGAGCGCAGCGTCTGGCTTGAAGAGTCGTCAAAAGCCGCAGCCCCATCCTGCAAGGAACTTTCTGCTTCCTTCCAAATGTTCTCGGTCTCGATGCGTTTAGCTGTTGCCTCGGTCAAAAGTTCATTCAGCCGAGACATCTTCTGGACAGTGATGTTTTCGTCTTTGTTAAGGGCGATAATCGAATTGGCCTCAGCGTAGTCTGCCAACTCGCGCTCCAAATCCGCGACCTTCTCGCGCAGTTCCTCGGACTGTTGAATCAAAAACTTCAGGCCGCGCGACTGTTGCTCGACTCGACTTTTCCTGACCCATTCAATATAGCTGTCGGCGTGATTATTGGCGATTAAGGCAGAGAGCAAGGGGTCAGAGGTGGTAGCCTCCAGCGCAACCAAAGAGGTGCGACGAACCGGCTTAACGCGAATCAGATTGAGATAACTTCTAATCTTCTTGACGGAATTACGATAAGTTGAGAGTCCGGGCAAAACGACAGCCGACTGGGGTTCTTCGGAATCTTTAGCACCAAAGAACCCGAATATAGACGAGAAAAAACCCGAACGGGACTTTTTGGGGAAAAGACGGCTTGAAATCTCCGGTTTTTGTATGACGTCATCGGCCACCGAATAGCTGGAAATTTCCTCAATCTGAGTTTCCAAATAAGTAGTCTCTTTGCTCTTCTCCTGCAGCAAATCCTCAACTTTTGTGGCAGTCAGCACCGGCGTATAGCTGCTGATCTTAATCTTGGCAGAAGCCGAGAACAAAGGCGTGGCGGTAACGGCGTATATCAGCGAGAGCAGTGCTGAAATCAAGACCGATGCGATAATCAGACTTCGGTACTTGATAAAAAGCCTAAAATATTCCCTTAGATCCAGGCGCTCTTCCTGTTCAATTCCGAGCGAAGCAGAAGAAGGTATTGGTCCCGTCGGCAAATATTGCGGCAAGTCTCTTGGCGCACTTCGAATCGGCAATTGATCTTGCATCTTATGTCTTGTGTTAAATATCCTAAATCAGTTTATGGCATTAAATTGACAGTACCGCCGACGCCAAAGTTAATTATTTTGGTTATAGCATCAAAAGTATCTTGACGTAACCTTCTTCCTGAATGCGAGGGAATTCTCACTAAATCTCCATTGCGCAGTCTTGGATCAGTAGCCTCGCCTGCGGCAATTTTTTCGAGATTAACCACCAGCCTGGCCCGTTCGCCCGCTGCTACATCCCTGACTACCTCAACTTCATCGACTTTTGCCCCGTAGGTAATTCCTCCCGCCGCCGCCAAAGCTCCCAATAAAGTCATTTGGCGTCCCAGTTCATACGAGCCGACCTTTTCGACCTCTCCTTCCACTAAAACCTTCCCGGACTCCGGTACAATCACCATATCCCCACCTCGAACCGGAATCTCTAGCGGGATACCGCCGCTAGTGCCAAGTAGATTTTCAAGATAAACTTCGATCATATAATTCCCCGCATTACCATCTGGAGCAGATGACAAGGCAAATCGAGCGCGCGCTTCAGGATCGTCCCCCCTGCCTACTCCAGAGAGCTCCGATGGGATAAAATTTACAAAGTTTCCAGCCTTGTCATTAACTCCCCCTGCCTCGCTTATCAGCTCAAGGATGCTGTTCGAGCCTTTTTTTAAGGCGTAACGTCCCGGCTTGGCCACCGCGCCCATAACCGCAACCTTTTGACTTCCATAGTGACTTATAAAGACG
>CAZJXY010000601.1:0-2339 GCA_964549925.1 uncultured Bdellovibrionales bacterium
CGGAGATTTTCCCGAAAAGCGTGGCACGACTCCGAATTGTCGAAAACATCGCGGATGTTACTATGCCGAGATTTCCGGAGAATAATGCGGTCTGGTTTTTGAGTGCTTTGGGTGATGCAATTACTCCTTATCCTCTAGTAAACTTGGACCGCTATCTAATGCGCTCGGCGATTGAGAGAACTAAGCTAGAAGTTAATTTGAGAGAAGCTGCTTTGGTTCGTGGATGGGGTAAGGAGTCCCATCGGGGATTGCCGCTTTTTTACATCGGAAATCATTATCTTGTTGAGAGTATCGCCGGCGATAATATTGAATCAGGATCGGTAGATTGCTCGATGCGATTTTATAGAAGTGCCTTAAAATACTTCCAACGGGACGCTTCAAACGCTGAATTGGCCGCTGCCATAACGAATAATTATCTGGTGGCGTATTATCTTAAGAGCTTTCTCTCTGGGAGAAAGTTTAAGCGTAGATCTCTGCAGAAAAAATTCAATAAAGTTTACCTCAGGTCACGACGTCAAATGACTGTGTCTGGGTACGAGCCGGTTTGGCTCGCCGCCTTCGAAAATATAGAGTTGATCGGGGAGCTGCTTAGACCGGGAGGTGGAAAGATGGCTTCAAAGGATTGGGTGAAGGGGAAGAAAGGGAAGAAGAAAAAGATTAAAAAGGTGAAGCGCTCGGAGATTACACATGCTTTAGGGCTGGACTTAAAACATAATCCGCGTTCCGGTAGGCACAAAAAGTCGAACTCCAGGCAAGGTAAGATACACTAAATCGCTTAAGTTATTCACCGTGAACGCCACCTTGATTGAAATCTAGATTCCAAATATAGTTAGCGCTACGGCGCTTTTACACTTTTGATGTACGCTAATGCATGCCCCAGTAAATCTGTGTCCTCTAGAGTCGCAGCATAAAGTTGATATCGGCGCGAAACTGCGATCGGGGACTTTAGGCTATTCAGATCTTACTCCGCTAGTACGTTTCTTAGCGTTTGAGTCGCCTCGTGTCTTGGTTATTACGTCGACCTGCTTTAATTCCACTTCTATTCCTAACGAGTCAAGCTCATCAGATCAAGGAGTTCAGTTCCAGTTGGCAGCGGCAGCAACCAGAAAAGGTATACTCTCAGGAGAGCTTCCAACAGTTCCGGCAGTAAAATATTGCAGTAGATTGTTAAATGAAGCTGACCCGTTTGAGCAAGCTCTACTTCAGGCCGCTATAATCTGCGAGCTATTTCTTTCGGATCGATTGGATCTCTATCCTCGTGGCACATTTAGTCGAGAGATCTCCGAGCTCCTTTCCATCGCCAAGGGAATAGGGATACCGACTCAATTTCTTGAGCCCCGTGGTCTCTCTGCCGTACTTGGTAGTATCAGCTATTCTGCCGTGGCGAGCGCCAAGGAGAAGTATGATAAATTGGAGGCGACTCCCTTATCTGCGTTGCAGCTTTCCGAGGACGAAGAACGAGATATCGAGTCTAAATTCAAAAATCGTAGTTTGTTGCTTTCTGATGCGCGGAAGGCGGCTCTGTATCTTTACGAGCGCGCTAAGATCGTAGTTGAAAGTCCGTATGCCCCTCATCCTAAATACCAAGATAACAAGGCGGAATCCTTGATTGACCGATCGATTAATCTAGACTTTGCCTATTTGGCTCAGCGCCAGGTGCTACTTTCAGGGATGTTACCCTCAGCCTCTCATACTGAGTATACATTTGAAGGTATACTAAACGACGATATCGTACATGAGCGCGTACTCGGTATCGCCGTCGGATTGGCTAAGACAGTTTCCTTCGATGAAACTTTCATGTTCGATAATCGAGGAATATCGAGCGGAATGGAGAAGGCTGCAAACTTTGCGGCCGAAATTGGCAGGCCGGTTTTACGTCAAAGAAACTCCGACTTAGATCCAGTATTCTGGCGCGGCACATTTGATGATTATCTAGAGGATGCTTTAAAACCCAACGCCTTTTTAATGGAAGCGGCAATGGAGTTTCGATATCCAGAAGAGAGCACGCCAGGGGTATTGGAACTTCTTGTTAAAGTTCTGCCATATAGGGAGTTATCCAGTCTCATAGAAACTCTTGACGACGAACGATTTGTCAAAGTGAGCTCCATGCTGTCGGATTCAAGTAGGCAAATAATCCTTCAAATTAGAGCCGAGATTTTTGCCGCGGCTCTCGAAAATGAGAATCCCGGCATCGCAGCCATTCCATTTGGAGCCCTAGGTCGGGCCAGAATTGCAAGTGGAACAAAGGAATGAGGCGACGACACCGCACCTCAGTACTAAAACTAGTAAGTTGGAGATAGTCCAAATCTCTAGGTGGTTCGTAGTAGCATTTGCTTACT
>CAZJXY010000602.1:0-2339 GCA_964549925.1 uncultured Bdellovibrionales bacterium
AGGAATTCTCCGGCGATATTTTCGAGGGGTGGAAGCGCGGCATGGAGCAGTACGGCCTAGGGCTCTCTTCTGTGCGCTTTATCTGCGGAACTCAAACCATCCATAAAGATTTGGAGGCACGCATTTCGGCCTTTCTTCGAACTGAAGATACGATCCTCTACACCTCATGCTTTGACGCAAACGGAGGGTTGTTTGAGACGGTCTTAAAGGAAAATGATGCTATTATTAGCGACGCTCTAAACCACGCCTCGATGATTGATGGAATCCGACTTTGTAAAGCAAAAAGGTATGTTTATAAACACGCCGATATGGCAGAGCTAAAGACTCACCTCGAAAAAGCGCGCGCTGAAGGCGTCGAAAAGATCATGATCGCAACTGACGGCGTGTTTTCGATGGATGGTGATATTGGAAAGCTCGCTGAGATCTGCGATTTGGCCGAGCAGTATCAAGCTATGGTGATGGTAGATGATTCTCATGCCACCGGGTTTTTTGGACCAACCGGAAGGGGCTCGATTGAACACTGTAAGGTGATGGATCGCGTTGATGTCGTGACTTCCACACTCGGCAAAGCCTTAGGCGGATCATCCGGCGGATTTACCTCCGGAAAAAGAGAGATAATTGAACTTTTGCGCCAAAGGAGCAGACCTTATCTTTTCAGCAATTCCCTGCCGCCCGCTTTAGTTACTGCAAGCATCGCCTGCCTGCAGCTTCTTACTGAGAGTACCGAGTTAAGAGACCGCCTGGAAAAGAACACTAAACATTTTAGGGAAAAGATCTCAGCTGCCGGATTTACGATTAAACCGGGGGTCCATCCAATTGTTCCTATTATGTTAGGCGATGCAAGGCTCGCTTCCGGTATGGCAGATGATCTATTGAAGGAAGGTATTTATGTAATCGGATTTTCCTTCCCGGTAGTTCCAAAAGGCGAGGCTAGAATTAGGGTGCAGATTTCAGCCGGACACTCGCTTGAAGAGATCGACCGCGCTGTGGCGGCCTTCAAAAAGATCGGGCAAAAGCACGGCGTGGTCAAATAAACCGAGCTAGAATAGCCTTTCTAGTAAAATAGCCATTAAAAGTAGCTTTACTATTAATTACTTATGTAATAGTATCGTGGACTAGTGCGCCATCTTGAAATCTATGCTATCATCACTACATATTCGACGAGAGATTGGCTGGGTGTGGGCAAGCGAATTATTAGGGGTGAGAGATGGATTTCAAGAGAAACGAGGACGTACTGCGGTGTCGTCCGGCAATTATAAAACTAATTATTGATTCAAGTTTTATTTTAGTTCCGCTTGCACTTTTTCAAGTGGGTCTGCTTTTTGTCGCGCGTAAACTAACGCTGGAAGACTCTTATGCGCTGCAAGTGTTCAATTGGTTATATCGACTATTTTGCTGCCTTGTCGGGCTAGAAATGGTCCGAAGATATTTCGATCAGCAGCTTATAATGGGACACACCCGCGTTCTACAATTAAAAGGGATTGTAGCCTGGCGCGCTGTAAAGGTGAGTCTCCGTTATGCGGATGTTAGAGAGATTCATGTGACTCAAACCATCTGCGGAAGGATCTTTGGGTACGGAGACATTAGTGTTGGAACAGCGGCTTCCGGGGAGTATGAGATCGTGCTGATTGGGTTTGCCAATCCGCAGCGGATTGCTCATCTCTTAGACGAATTGCGAAAGGGCTCGGATAGTAGTTCCAGAGCCGGTGGGAATACTTTGCTGGATGGCGAGCCGGAAGGTGATCTCCCAAAAGTCATAGTTCCGCCCTTTAGATCGGATGCGGCGAAAGATAAGGCCCCAACCCATTCGATTGACTGAACGCTTGGCACGCTTTAAATGAAGCTCGGCAATACTCCACCGATTGAACCGAAATGCGGAACTATCTCTTTTTTGTCAAAGGCTCCATCAGGCGCCACAAATTGTTTCTTAGTTTTGGAATAAAATAGGCATCCAACAAGGTCCGCTGGTTGACTCCGAATGAAAGCCTCGGCCTCAGCTAGCGCCTTTAGCCACTGCTGTTTTAGAGAAGGCAAGTCTAGGGGCTTTGTCAACGCAAGTCTGGCGAAGTCATCGGGCCTGTAATGCCCGCGGCGCTTTAGCAGCTCGAGCAGGGAGATCGGCGTAAACCCGGGGTCTTTTCCGATAGCGGCCCAGACCAGAGCACCAAGGGGCAAAACTTCGGAATCGATATAAAGAATATCAATAAAATCACGCGGCTCCTCCCTTCCAGCAAGAGCGAGAACTTTATTGACCGCTAAATCTATCGGATCAAGCTGAAACCCAGTCTCGGGATTATAAAGCGGAGGCATAAATCTCCAAGCTGAGTCATGCGCCCATT
>CAZJXY010000603.1:0-2339 GCA_964549925.1 uncultured Bdellovibrionales bacterium
ACCACACCACGTCCACAAAATGCCAATACCAAGCGGCTGCTTCAAAGCCAAAATTGGACGTCGAGAAGCTCGATGATTGCCTGATCGACTCCCAGTGCAATTTACATGGCGTCCAGTCAAAGAAACTCAGTACCCCGATTGAGGGGATTAAAGCGGTGATAAAGTTGGATTCCCCCCCGATAACTGACTATCAGTTTGTAAAGGCTCTCGGTGCGGCCGCTGGATATCATGGTACATGCTTAAGATTACGCGATCTATTGAGAGATGATCAGATTAGATCGCGAGCGTTGACAATTGCTGCTGAGCGGAAAGCATATAGAGGTGCGCGATCGGAACTAAGAAGAACCCTTGCTTTAGAAGTTTTAGCTGGAGCTGAAGGGGTTTCGTCGGAGACCAATACTGCCCTTCCACCACTCAAAAACGAACCGGAGCTTTGGAAACTTAGAACTTTGCTATACAGTTGGCACGAGCGCCACAGCAAGCGTCTGCACAGCCTGTGGTAAAATTCAGCTTCTAGGATTTACGTTTTTTAGCGGAAGCACTAGCCAACACGCCAGCGACCAAAAGCGAGCCCGCCATAAATAATCCGATTGAGATCAACTGAGCTTCACTAAGACCAAGCACCCCTTTAGGCTCAATCCGCAAAAATTCCACTAGAAACCTCGCAATCGCAGCCAGCATCAAATAGAGCCCAAACCTTCGATACGGAAGATGCCACCAATGCTTTGGCTCGGCCTTTAGAGTAATAAAAAGAATGACCGCGGCCATAGCCGACTCAAACAGCGGCGTCGGGTAAGCCAATACTCCTGGAGGTGTCGGAGATACTCCGGTTGCGTAAGACATTCCGAAAATCGAATCAGTCACCATCCCGTAATCGCCGTCTCCTGAAAGCTGACATCCGAGCCGCCCGATCATGTATGCAATCGCGAGAGTCGGGCCAACATGGTCTAGAAGATGATAGATCGGCATTTTATTTACTCGACACATCACGCACACCACTAGCAACGCCAAGATGAATCCACCATAAAAGGTCAAACCGGCACTCGAGAACAAGGCGCCAAGCAGATCATCCTTAAGAGACTGGTAGTGCTGAATCACGTACCAAAGTCGGGAGCCAATTAATCCTGAGAGCGCCCCCGTAAAGACAAACGTTTCAGCCAAGGCTGGATTGACTCCCCCTCGTTCAAAACTCCAGCGTAGACGAAATGCCGCCGCGATAAAACAAAGCGCTAACATTAATCCAAAGCTGTTTAATGGAATTGGGCCGAACTCAGCGATCGTCGGGATCACTTAGCGATCTCCTTGAAGCGCTTAATAACGTGCTCTTCTCCCCAACTTCTCGGTCCTACGATCCGGACAGTGGCTTTGTTATCATCCGGGTCAGACACCAAAAGAAGTCTACCATCACGGCCAATAATGAAGGTCTCTGGTACGCCGGTAAGGCCGTAAAGCTTACGGGTCTTTCCGACTTCATCCACTAAGACTGGATAGGTCAATCCAAGTTTTTTTTGGAACTCCTTTAGGCTAGCACGGGGGTCATCCAATCCTACTGCAAGCACTATAACACCTGAAGTCTTTAAATCTGAGTAAAGTTTCTCCAAAGCTGGCATCTCTTCCACACAGGGCACACACCACTTTGCCCAAAAGTTTAAAATTACCAACTTGCCGCGATACTCTGAAAGGGCGTGCCTGATTCCATCGGTATCCTCAAGCGCAAAATCAGGAGGGAGATCCCCTGGACCAAGGTTTATTCTTTCTCGCTCGACACACCCATTAAGAGCTAAAAAAGACACCAACAATAGGACAACAAATCCAATCCCATTCTGTGTCGCTCTAAGATTCACATTCCACGTTTGATAGGAACTGTCGGAGCTAGGAAGCCTTCTTGACGGCGTTACCAGCGTATCGCTTCTTGAAGCGCTCAACGCGGCCCTCTGTGTCCACTAGCTTTTGTTTTCCGGTATAGAAAGGATGGCAAGCAGAACATACAGAGATTTTCATCTCCGGAAGAATCGACCGTGTCACAAATGTCTCACCACAGGCGCAGCTTACCGTACAATCTACATAATTTGGGTGAATGCCCTCTTTCATTTTTAGTACTCTCGAATCGTCAAAATCGAATAAATCGTCTTAATCGGGGATGGCTGTTGTATCCTGCTTGAATGATTATGTCAATATTAGCAAGAGGTTAGACTAATGGCGGCAATCTGTCCCGGATGCAACCTGCAGAAATTTCTCAACAAAGTCAGATGGTGGATTAATCGCACGCCGAATATTTGCATCCACGAATCGAGAGTCAACCTCCGCCTCAACTGCGACCTTGCCACGATGGTTGATTA
>CAZJXY010000604.1:0-2338 GCA_964549925.1 uncultured Bdellovibrionales bacterium
ACCAGATTCTTACACCTGGGATACTAAGCAGACTAGCCCCAAACAAAGTAGTGCCAGCAAACTAGTTAGAAGCAACAAACGCGAAGGTTCCCTGGGTAATTCAAAATTTGAATCAATCTCGCGGATAGGTTTGAACCCAAATCGCTTGATGCTTTCAATGTGGAGCAAAGTCGCTCGGGACCAGATAAGACATGCAAACGGAATGAATAGCCAGGAGATCGCCATCTGCAAGGATATTGGTCTTTCTTGCGTAACGGCTACTGTCCCAATTAATGAAAAGACAACCATAAATTGCAAGACTATTCGCAACTGCCCAAATTGAGACCGAAGGCTATTCAGTTGGTCGACATCACTCTTGGACATTTGCTGTCATGAATTGGTGTATAACGGCGAGGAGGAGCGGGGAAAGACCACTCCTCAATTACAAATTTCAAATTTGCTCGCGGCCTTTCCTCCGCTCGCTCCAATTGAGAATCATAAAGGCCCCCTGACTCACAGCATCGCATGATACTGTGAGAGTCGACTAAAACTTTTCTAAGGAGACCTTTATGAGATTCTACAAGAATCACCATCAATTTTACTGCGGAATAGATCTACATGCAAAGACGATGTACGTCTGCGTGGTAGATTCTGACGGCAAGGTTGTAAAGCACCGAAATATCCCGTGTAACCCGGATAAATTCCTCGAGACGATTGCGCCGTTTAAAGACGGGATTGTAGTTGGTGTCGAGTGCATGTTTTGCTGGTACTGGTTGGCGGATCTGTGCTCAAAGGAACAAATCCCTTTCGTCCTAGGACACGCCCTCTACATGCGTGCCATCCACGGCGGTAAAGCCAAAAACGATAAGATTGACTCAGAGAAGATAGCCATGCTGCTACGTGCTGGGATGTTTCCGCAAGCCTATGTCTACCCGGCACAGATGCGAGCCACGCGAGATCTCATGCGGCGACGGCTCTTCTTCGTAAGACGCCGAGCCGAACTGCTCTCGCACATCAAGATGACATTTCAGCAGTACAACTGCATCGACACCTTTGGTGAGTTAACGTACGCCAAGAATCGAGAGACTCTCCCAATTCCGTTCAAAGACGAAGCAGCGGTCAAAATGCTTAATAGCGATCTACTCATGGTGGAGCACTATACGAAGCTGATTCACAATCTCGAAAGCTTTATTCATTCAGCGCGTTTCAGGAAAAGAGAAGTCGGGCATTCCATCTCGCTTCTTAAAACCGTTCCTGGTATCGGACCGGTGCTTTCAGCCACTATTTTTTATGAGATCGAAGACATCGATCGATTTCCCACGGTTCAAAACTTCATCTCCTACTGCCGGCTCATCAAACCGAAGAAGACATCAGCCGGTAAAATCGTCGGCAGCAGCGGAAAGAAAATAGGAAATCACCATCTTAGATGGGCATTCTCGGAAGCAGTACTGCTTCATCTGCGTGACGAGGCAAAGGGAAAGAGCTACATGGAGAAACTCATCAAGAAACACCCCAAGGGGAAAGCCATGAGCATCATGGCTGCTAAGATCGCCCGTGCAGTTTACTTCATTCTAAAACGGCAGCAGCCTTTTAACGAGGAGAGGTTCTTCTCTATGGCAGCGTAAACGATTTTTCGGGACGGAAGCAGGAATACCCTGCGGTATAACTGGATACAAAACGAGAGGAATCAGCACTTGCAGATTATATTTTCTGGGACTTCGAACCCGTTCTTACTGCATGAGCCAAAAAATCTCCAAAGCCAGTTGCGTTTGTCTGGACCTGCTTCCGGTCCCTTTTTACATAACTCGTACACGATCAGATCTCTTGCGTTATGCCTCCTACCGGAAGCCCACTAAGAACTGGTGCTGCGGACTACATGCTTGCGGCACTCGACCGTATTGAATAGATCCGGAATAGGAGTCGGATGATTTTCTAGTGGCGAAGAAGCTGATTTCGGCTTCTCCTGCTTCGAGAGATTGAAGCAGTGACCCTCAATAGCTGTTTGGTGCATCACGCTTTGCGTGATAGCAAAAATTTTGAAACTCTTACGAGATTCTGATGCGCTGGCGGGAGTATCAAGAGCAAAAGAGCCTTACAGGTTCTGCTTCACGCTACTCTTTTCGCTCTTGACGACGGGGGGCCTTATAGCTGTTATCCTCGTTTCTGTCCAATAATCAAGACTGTTTCGTTAGCTGTGGTCTTATCAGGTTCATTCACAAAAATTTCAGTCAATCGTTCAATAAGCTCATTTTGCTTATTTTTCTCAAGAGCCGCAATCATTGACCAAGTACGTAAACTTTCAGCACGTTCTTGTGCAGTTCGGTTAATTGGCGTCTCAGTATATGGATATCTTCGTAAT
>CAZJXY010000605.1:0-2332 GCA_964549925.1 uncultured Bdellovibrionales bacterium
GCGCTGTAATCGGAGCAAACCACATAAGTGCGGTAAAATCCTACCCGACTCACTTTTCGAAGGATGGTCAAGCACTTTTTGCCGATCATGTATGCGATTCGGACGGCGAATTAAGTTACCTAGGTTCATATCCGAGTTCCTATTTCGCTGACTTAGTTGCAATTGAACTCGAGAATTCCCTTTCACAACAGCTTGCCCTGGTTCCGATAATTCAAAAGCAAATTGCTCGAGCCGCTAGCTCCAGGGTGCAAAAAATTGCCGCTTGACGCGAGCTTATCTTGATTTTCCCCAAGACCGATCGGTTGTTGAATGCCGTTAGACTCGGTGCCATAGTCCGTGCTTATGAGTGATCCGGCCATTAAGACTAAACCGCGCCAGATAAGAGTTTTACCTGAGGTGGTAATTAATCAGATTGCAGCTGGTGAGGTAGTCGACCGTCCAGCTTCGGTTGTCAGAGAGTTGGTGGATAATTCAATTGATGCTGGAGCAACCGAAATTGCAATCTATTTAGAAGAGGGTGGCAGCTCATTAATTCGAGTGGTTGATAATGGCTCTGGCATGGCTAGAGACGATGCGATTCTAGCTTTTGAGCGGCATGCAACATCAAAAATCTCTGAGAGTGAAGATCTTAATAATCTTCAAACTCTCGGTTTTCGAGGTGAGGCCTTACCTTCAATCGCGTCAGTATCGCAACTCGTTTTGAAAACCAGAAATATTGAGAATCCAGTAGGCACGCAGGTACAGATCTGGGGTGGAAAGATAAAAAATGTGCGTTCAGTGGCTAGTGCCGCCGGGACAGATATCGAGGTCGGACGACTTTTTTTTAATACACCGGCGAGAAGGAAGTTCTTGCGGCAACCGGCTACGGAGGAACAGCGGGTAAAGCTTTGGGTACAACATGCCGCTTTACCGTTTCCAGGTGTGCGATATAGGCTTTTCGCTGACCGCCGGGAGATATTAAATCTTCCGCCGGCATCCCTAATTGATCGCTCAAGAGGGATAATTCAAGGGAGCTCACTTGAATTCTCTTATGAGGAAGGGGTGATCGAGCTATTCGGACTTATCGGTCATCCTGCGACGGCGTCTGGGAGCGCAGACTCGCTGGTGTTAATAGTAAATGGGAGAATCGTTAAAGATAAATTGCTCTCTCGAGCGATTCGAGAAGGGTATGATTCTACGCTGAAGCCAACTGAAATCCCCTCGGCTGTTGTGAGCCTAACCATCGAACCGTCGGAAGTAGATGTGAACGTGCATCCTCAAAAAAGCGAGGTCAGATTTCGCCATCCGCAGATGGTATTCCAAACTGTTAAGCAAGCAGTAAATTCTGTAGTTATGCGATTTAGCGCGCCTTTTGTAGCTGCCCAAACATTTCCCTTTCGGCCAAAAGAGACCGATCTGTTCCGCTACTCACAAACGCTGCTGCCTACTAAGGGATGTGAGAGCGGCTATCAACCAGTTGCCCAAGCGCTAGGCGCGCTTGGCGTAAAAGAGTCGGATCCAACTTTCGATTTAGGTCATGGTTCTGCTGTTTCGGTCCAAAACGATTTCAAGTTTTCGCGGCTTAAATTTCTGGCGCAAACTCTCGGTTGCTATCTATTATGTGAGCACGCAGAGAAGTTTTACGTGGTAGATATGCATGCTGCCCATGAGCGCTATAACTTCAATTTAGTTCGGAATCGTTTCCGAACACGAGAGATTTCTTCCCAACAGCTTTTGCTGCCATTTTCAATTGAGCTTTCACCGTCACTTTTTGCAAATTGCGTTGAGCACCTCGAGGTATTCCGGCGCTACGGGTTTGAGGTGGAACCTTTCGGAGAGTCCACAATTGTGGTGCGTTCCGTTCCCAGTTGCTTTAAGGATGGAGATTTGCGTCACTTAATTTTGGATGTTGCTTCCGTGCCGCTTGAAGGTGTTGCCGATGGTCGATTGCAAGAAAAGATTGATCATATCGCTGCTCGAATAGCCTGTCATGCAAGCATTAGATCGGGCAGAAGTATGGAACCGCAAGAGGTATACGCGCTGTTTGATGCTTTGGATACAACCGAATTCTCCGCAGCCTGCCCACATGGAAGACCGGTCGTAGTTTCGTTCTCTCGAAGCGAAGTTGAACAGTGGTTCGGCCGTGACCGCTAAGCTAATTGTTGTTGCTGGTCCAACGGCGAGCGGCAAATCCGATCTGGCACTTAGACTTGCGCAATCGCGGATCTCAGAGGGCAGAAGGAATGAGATTGTAAGCATTGACTCAGTGCAAGTGTATCGCGGCTTAGATATTGGCTCAGCCAAGCCGTGCGCCGACGAATTGCTGAAGGTGCCTCATCATCTGATTGATATA
>CAZJXY010000606.1:0-2328 GCA_964549925.1 uncultured Bdellovibrionales bacterium
TTTTGATCATCCGGCAGATCTGGTGGCGATTAGTGTTGAAACCTACACCGCAAAGCGCGCCTACCAGATCGCCACTGAATATCGACGGCGCGGTGTGCCGGTCGTGATGGGCGGATTTCATGCGACTTTGTGTACAGATGAGGTGCTGCAATACGCCGAAGCCGTGGTGGTGGGAGAAGCCGAGACAAGCTGGCCGCAACTGGTCGAGGATTTCAGAAACGGCCGGATGAAGCGTCTTTATAAGAGCACTACTCGCCCCGATATCTCGCGCGTAATGCCCGATCGAAGCATCTTCGAGGGAAAAGATTATCTCTCATTGGGCCTGGTGGAAGCCGGCAGGGGTTGTACCTTTAAATGCGAGTTTTGTGTGATCCAAGAGTTTTTTAAATCAACTCAAAACCGCCGTTCCACAGAGACCATCATCGATGAAATTAAAAGGATCCGCAGCAAAAGAGACCTGATATTTTTCGTTGATGACAATATTGTCTCGCATCCAGATCAAGCCAGGAAGTTTTATGAAAGTTTGATCCCGCTTAAGATCAAATGGGTCAGCCAAGCCACGATCACCATGACCTACGATGAAGAGATGTTAAAAATTTTAAAAGCCAGCGGTTGTCAGGGAGTACTGATCGGGTTTGAAAGTCTCAACCGAGAAAACTTAAAGGCAATGAATAAGAGCTTCAATGCCGCCGGAGGGGGAGCGGATCAGGCTGTAAAGAGACTGCATAAGTACGGCATTCGGCTCTATGCGACCTTCATCTTCGGCTATGATGGAGATACTTTGCAGAGCTTCCGAGACACTCTGGACTTTTGCCTGCGGCATAAGATTTTTATGGTGGCCTTTAACCATCTGACCCCCTTTCCGGGAACTCCGCTCTACGATCGGCTTAAATCAGAGGGGCGGCTGCTTTATGATAAGTGGTGGCTTGATCCTGAGTATCGTTATGGCCAGGTACCGTTTCGCACGGCTTTACCTCTGCAGGTAATTCAAGAGGAGTGTTTAAAGACCCGGGCTGAATTTTACAGCTATCGAAATATCTTCAAACGCTTCTTTCACCCGACTAATTCGGGGACTCTCTCGATGATCGGAACATATCTCTTTATCAATCTGCTGCTTAAGCGCGAGGTGTCGGAGCGTTCAAATTATCCGCTTGGCGATATGTCCTTTAAGGGCGAGCTGTTAAAGGTGCAGGATCACTCGCCACTAGCTGAAGAGCTCTTAGTCGCAGCCGGAGGCGCAAAGTCATGGTGAGTCACTTTGAATTTATCAAGGCCGATCGCTCCTTTGATGCGCCGCTTTCCGAATTTTTAAAGATTCAGTCATCGGGCGGATCTCACGGTATTACGCTATCGCGTGAGCCAAGTTATTTTGATGCGCTCTCAGTCGAGGGGAGCAGCAATGATGTAATCGCAGTTAAAGATTCATCCAGGATAGTAGCTGTGGCAACCCGCAGTGAAAAGCTCTGCTTCGTAAACGGCAGGCCGACAATGCTTGGATATCTGAGTAATCTGCGGATCGCTCCGGAATTTCGCCGCGGTGCCATACTGGCAAAGGGTTTCCGCTTTCTCAAAGAGCTGCATCAAGCTGGGCAGGCTAAACTTTATCTTACAACGGTCGTTTCAGATAACCTTGCAGCCTTGGATCTGCTCACTTCTCAGAGAGCCGGACTTCCAAGCTACAAGCCCGCGGGTAAACTTATTACCTACCTGATCGGCCGAATCCCAGGTAGTGATCACCAGGATATTCGCCGCGCCGCGGTTTCTGATATCCCTGCTGTCGTTGATTTTCTGCAGCGTTTCGGATCAAAGCAGCAGTTTTTCCCTTTTTATACCGAGTCCGACCTAACAAATTCCGCCGGGATACTTAAAGGCCTCAAGATTAGTGATATATTAATTGCCTCTGATGCTGATGGAATCTCAGGCACCCTAGCCATATGGAATCAAAACTCATATCGGCGCTGGATCACCCAAAACCCCGGCGACTATCGCCTGCTTTCACTAATCTGCGTTAAAGATAATGACAATGCGATATTCGAAAAATTACTAAGAAAAGCTCTCGATCAATCTCCAAACACGCAGCTTGCGATCGCACTTCATCAGCGCCACCCTTTAACTGCTGTAGTTAAACGCTACAGTCTCGGGGCTCTGCCAGCTGATCTTTTTGTGGTGCATTGGCAAGATGGAACGGAAAATTACCAGGCTCTAAAAGATTTAATACCTTATCTGGAATTAGGAAGTTTGTGATGGCCTTATCTGGAGTTAGTTTGCCGGTTCGCAGACTGCAGCTTGGAGATGTAGAGGCGATGTATAAACTGTTGCAGCGACATT
>CAZJXY010000607.1:0-2321 GCA_964549925.1 uncultured Bdellovibrionales bacterium
AGTTTTTTTTTTTTTTTTTTTCATCCATATGCGTCCAACAGGAGCAAGAGGCTTATAAAGCGTGCCAGACTATATTTTCTTGATATGGGTTTAGCAGCATATCTCGCTGGTTGGCATGAAAGCGAATTGCTTCGCAAATCTCCCCAAGGTGGAATTGCATTTGAAACACATATCTTAGGTCAAATCTTGCGTTTCATGAAGCATCGGCTCTTAACGGGTGAAATATATTACTGGAGAACTCGAGATCAAGAGGAGATAGATTTTATTGTAGAGATCTTCGGCAAAGTTTTTCCGATTGAGGTAAAGATGGGTAATGTAAAAGCTACTACACTAACCAATCTGGAGAAGGTACGGGAGGCAAATTGGGAACCCGGAACCGTGATCTCACTTAGTGCCATAGCAGGCGCAGAGAGTCATAAAATAAATGCTGAGTGGAATATAAGATCTCCGTTGGATCTTAATTTTCTTGGGTAATGCTAGCTCGATTAATTATGCAGCCTTGGCCTGCCTGCGTCTCTCCTGTGCCGCCTTCACGCCTTGATCTGCATCAATATCGATCCTAGGCTTTGGCTGTGCCGCTGGCTGGTTTTGAGCTAGCGACCCTGGCTGAGATGGCCCTCCGAAATTAAAGTTCCAGCCTTCTCCTCCAAGTAACCCTTCGAAGGCTTGAAATAGTGAAAACATAAAGCCGAAGAAAGGATATTCTTCCGCAAGCTGTTGGAAGAAATTCTTTGGCTGTTCTGGTTGATTTGGGTCATTTGGCTGCGGAGATGAAGGAGATTCCGCTGCATCAGGATTCGGTTTCGGGTCATTTTTCGCGGATTGTTCTTGGCCTCTATCTGGCAAATTTGCTCTCAGCTTAGAGGAGGCTTCCTGGAATGTCTCTGCTGTAGCCTCATCTCGATCATTCCACCAGGCTGATATGCCGTCGGTAAAGCCACGGTTCTTATCCGCAATCTTTACATACCGATCTAATACCGCATCGGAAACTCCCTGATCTGCCATTAATTCCGGAAACCTAGTACAGAGCTGTTTACAATCGAATTTTGAACGAGCCTCAGCCTCTTCTTTCGAGTCAAAATCAGGAAGAGATTTTGCCATGCGCTCTGCTTCTTTAACTAGCTTCTGATAATTAGCCAAAGCTTCTGGATTTCCGACTAGAGTCTCAGGGATCCCTTTTTTGAAGACCTCAGCCGCTTCCCACTGGCCCTTGATATGGGCGTTGTTTACCCCACCAGGTGCCACGATTTTCGCGTTATCGGACTGATAGAGTCTGCCTAATCGCTCTCTAATTGTCGGCTCAGCCATCATATCTGGATATTTGGCATAAAGATCAGCCACAAGATCTGCTGTCTTTTGCTCAGAATAGGGCGCGTTGTTTTTTGCCTGCGAGCGTGCATCAACAAAGAGCGCTTCGTATTGATCTCTTAACTCTCTGCGCGTAGCGAGTACACGATCCCCGAGATCCGTGCCGTCTGCGCTAATTTGCCCCCGCCAAGTTTTAATCTGTTCGTCGAACATATGCTGCTGTTGATTTGTCGGGGCACGAAGTATCTCCATGACCTCATCCCTTATGATCCCCTGTTCTTCAGCTACTTTTCTTTGAATCTCGCGCTGGCGGGCTTCCTCTGCCGCCTTTTTGTCTTCATTTAATGATCGCGATGCTCCAGCGTCCTCAAATTCCTTAGTGAATCTTTCAATAAGTTGGTCAACCTCGGCATCACTAAGTTTTTCTTGGTCGGCCTTAATAAAGATTCGATCGAGAGCTTCCTCTTGAGCTTTTGCAACAGCCTCGTCATTTCCTACTTTAAAAAGCTCTTTATTCCCAACTATCTTTTGCGCTTCAGCTACTGTTTCATCGATTAACCTTTCGAAGGGAGATTTAGCGGTCGTTGGAGAGTTGGATGGATCGGGAGTATTTGTCGGGTTGGTGTGCTCAGGCTCCCCCCCGAGTTCGATTTCATACTGGAGTGATTCAATTAACTCCCGATCTGTAATATCTCTAACCCCGGTGTTTTCGGCCACACCGCCATGAAATGAGACATCAGTGGATGACGACACCGGCCTATTCGCTGGTCCTGTTGAGTGATCTGGCATCTTAGTAAAACCTCAAAATTTAGTTACCTAGAAGTAACTTATAGCCAAAGGCCTTAGGGCCTTTGGGTCGTCTCATTCATAATCCCCCGGTACATCTATAGTTATGCCTACTCGGAGGAAGGCCGTGATTTAGGGATCATCCATTAAAGCGCCATGAATTTAGGCACTTAGCAGAAAAACAAAAGCCGGGGCCACTAACGGGCACCCCGGCTTTTGGCACAACA
>CAZJXY010000608.1:0-2301 GCA_964549925.1 uncultured Bdellovibrionales bacterium
GACTACCCTAATTTCGGGTAACAGTCCTATTGCAGATGCAGCCTGCGATGCAGCCCGGCAGTCTCTCCGGGAGAATGGCTATGATCTGGATGGCGACGGAGTTCCTGATACGGTCGAGACGATAATGGCTGCACCGAATGTTTATCCCGGAACAAAGGTACAGGCCCGACGAACCAATGCGCGCGATGCCTTTAACATCCTCGCTCCCCCGCCAACTGAATGAAGCCAACTAAATTCTTGTCGTACGTTACCTCGGAACGCATCTCAGTTGGGACTTATCTAACTTTTTAGAAACCCTGCTATTCTCTCACAGACTTGTCGTTAGCTATACCAACTTGAAGATCCCCCCTATCCATTCCCCAACGTCCCACACATTATCTCAGCCTGCTGCAAGACCTCATCCCGCAAGGCCTGCGGTGAAATCGATTTTACAAACCCACCGATACTTAAAATCCGCCGAACGATCTCAGGAGAGATGATGGATTTCAATCGCCTGATTAAGATCCCATCTTTAAATTCATCGCGTTGATCGATATGCCAGCGCTGGGCTGCGTAATAATCCGCTGCCGGAGGAAGAATTTGGATCTCAATCTCATGCAAAGCACTCCCCGCCCAGACGCCGAAACCTTCCAGCCAATTTTCACTCCCAAGCCTCTCTCCATCCGGAGCCGTCGGCGGAAAAACTATTCCGTTAGGCAAAACCTTAGTCTCTCGGACAAATGAGGTGTTTAAAACAAACTCCCGCCCGCTCTTTTCACGAAACAATAGATAAAGATTCCCATCACTGAAATGAACCCGAAGGATCCGGCCGTGAAACACCCGCGGATCTCCTGATTTCCAGGGTGAGCGGTAAGTTAACTCCAAACTCTCCCCTGACCTTGCATACTCGATAAAGTGTAAAATCCCCTTATCAGCGATGTCTCCAATCACCGTTAGATCACTTGAAAAGATCTTAACCAGAGGTTCTAACTCCCGGCTAAGGGAGGAATTCGCCGTTAAATACTGATCCCATAAGGAATCAAGCTTTTCGATCAGATCCACAGCATCAACGCAGCGCGCCAGATCTCTTACTAAAAGCAGAGCGGTTAACTCATCTTTTCCCGGGGGTAACATCGAAGGCAGGGAGTAGTTTTTATCGGTAAGGTAATACCCCTTCTCTGATGTGTTGTAATCAAATGGGACGAGGTACTCATCCCTCAGCCGATAAATAGTGCGCTGCGCCGTGTTTCTCGAACAGAGCGCCTGCTCGGCTAAAGTCTGAGCATTAGGGAAACGATTGGCCTGAAGATCTTTAAAAAAGATCCTGGCGCGTCTTAAAAAGGTGGAGCCATCTACAACCATAAGATATCTCCCTGGCAGTTTGGCTTTTGCATGCTGCCGAAAATGTATCAGAATAATCTATTTGGTGCATCGGGTATTCATCGACCCAATGTTTTATAACCGGACGGAAGCACTCCGCCCCGGTTCTTTTTTCTTAAGTTACTCTCTTGACCCCACCCCGACATACTCTGTCGTGCACTGAAAACGCTGTGCTCCAGAGACGCAATCTAACACCGTAACTGCTGCCACATCCGCCTCACTTTTTTGAACGTTAACGTAAGTGAGCCCGGCATTTAGGGTGCATGTAATTCCGCGCGAAACTTCGGTTACCGGAAGAACCTGAGCAAAGACGGTGAATCCATCCACTCCATCAGTCGTTCCTTGAAAGACGTTGTCTGGATTGGTGTTTACCACAACGCGGGTTCCGTCTTGGTTTACAGTATGTCTAAAGATAATGTCATCATCCGGATCAAACGGGCAGTCGTTTTGGACAAGGAACAAAACCCCGCTCCAAATCCCGGCAAAGTTTGCTCCGCCGCTTCCATCATCACTCCCGCCACCTCCGCCGCATGCTGAAATTATCGGAATAATTGAAAGATAGACGCCCCATCTTCCTACTGCTCGCATTATTTTAGTTAACACCCTCATTATTTATCCTCCATAGCTTTAACGTTTCTCACCCGTAGCACTCGCCTTCTGGCGCCTTGGGGTTATCAAAAATCGGGAGGAAGTTACAAAGGAATACCTCAAGACGTGGGGCGGATCGGCGAGAGGTATTAAATCTCTTATGGCGCACCTACCCCAGATAATGGGGCGGGATGTTTTTGAGTCAGGAAAGGATTATCTTTGGTTTTCGGATACGGTAAAATAAAGGATGCCGAGAAACACCCTCCAA
Source organism: uncultured Bdellovibrionales bacterium (assembly GCA_964549925.1). Taxonomy (GTDB): domain Bacteria; phylum Bdellovibrionota_C; class UBA2361; order UBA2361; family J135; genus CAZJXY01. Next base: position 2,216 of record CAZJXY010000608.1, read on the forward strand.
TACCATAAACGCATTCGCGAAAATTCGTATATCTGCTGGCAGGACGGACCACAGACAACCCTTGAGCTTACCCCGTATAAACTAAA